>DATING010001084.1:0-1732 GCA_035474555.1 Longimicrobium sp.
GCGCCCGCCCCAGTCGTTGACGGCGATAGCTCGCATAGGCCCAGCAGTATCCACGCTGGCGCGAGGAGAAACCCCGCCGCCCGATCGGGGTGTGGCGGCGGGGATGTCCCGCCTTCCACTACCAGCGGTAGTGCGCGAAGGCCTTGTTGGCCTGCGCCATGCGGAAGATGTCGTCCTTGCGCTTGTAGGCGCCGCCCTGCTGGGACTGCGCGTCCAGCAGCTCGTTGGCCAGGCGCTGCGCCATCGACTTCTCGCGACGGTTGCGTGAGAACTCGACGAGCCAGCGGACGGCGAGCGTGCGGGCGCGGGGCGCGGGCACCTCGACCGGCACCTGGTACGTGGCGCCACCGACGCGGCGGGAGCGAACCTCGAGCACCGGCGTGAGGGCCTTGATCGAGTCCTCGAGCGCCTGGACCGGCTCCTTGCCCGTGCGCTCAGCCAGGATCGCCAGCGCGTCGTACACGATGCGCTCGGCGGTTGACTTCTTGCCGTCCAGCATCACCCGATTGATGACCTGCTGGACGAGCTTGGAGCGGTGAACGGGATCCGGATCGATATTCCGGCGCCCTGCGGCGGCGCGACGAGGCATTACTTGGCTTTCACTCCGTACTGGGAACGGGCCTTCTTACGGTCAGAGACGCCGGCGGCATCGAGCGTGCCGCGGACGACCTTGTACCGGACGCCCGGAAGGTCCTTGACGCGACCGCCACGCACGAGCACGACGGAGTGCTCCTGCAGGTTGTGGCCTTCGCCGGGGATGTAGACCGTGACTTCCATCGAGTTCGTCAGGCGCACACGGGCCACCTTGCGCAGAGCCGAGTTCGGCTTCTTGGGCGTGGTGGTGTACACGCGCGTGCAGACCCCGCGACGCTGGGGAGCGGCCACCTTCTTCTTGCGGCCCTTACCGGACTTCAAGCCAGGGGTAGCGAGCTTCTTCGTCTTCGGGTTGCGGCCCTTTCGGACCAGCTGGGACGTCGTCGGCATACGGCGCGCCATGGTAGCAGCGGGTACTAGCGCTCCGACAGAACCTTCATCGCGGCGTTGTGGCCGGGGATGCCGCTGACCCCGCCGCCACGGCGCGCTCCGGCGCCGCAGAGCAGGACATTATCCCACTGCGTCTCCACCCCCCAGGTTCCCACCGCAGACTCATCCTCGGCGAACGGCCAGGCCAGATCGCGGTGGAAGATGTTGCCGCCGGGCAGCCCCAGCTCGTTCTCGAGCTCGACGGGTGTGCGGGCCTCCAGGCACGGCTCGCCGGACGGCGTCATGTACAAGACGTCCTCGATCGGCTCGGCCAGGACGCTGTTCAGCGACTGCAGCGTGGCCTCGATGGCCTGCGCCTTGGCCCGCTCGTGATCGCCGCCCAGGAAGAGCCGCGTGGGCATGTGCAGCACGAAGCAGGTGAGCGTCTGCGCCCCCGACGCCCGCAGCTCCTCGCCCAGGATCGTCGGGTCGGTCAGCGAGTGGCAGTAGATCTCGCACGGCGCGAGGTCGGGCACGACGCCCCGCTGCGCGCTCGCGTAGGCCACGGCGAGCTGCGTGGCGGACTCGTTGACGTGGAACGTCCCCGCGAACGCCTCACGCGGGTCCAACGAAGGATCGCGCAACTTCGGGAGCCGCTTCAGCAGCATGTTGAGCTTGAGCTGCGCACCCTCCGGCGCGGGATCGTCGGGCGGGGGAGCGCCCATCAGCCGCGCGAGCACCGCGGGAGCGACGTTGGCCAGCACACGCC
>DATING010001085.1:0-1537 GCA_035474555.1 Longimicrobium sp.
AGTGGGCAATGTGGTTGCCCACCCCGTCCGCCCCGGCGGCGCCGTCCGTGCCGTGCGTGAGGTCCTTGCCGTGCCCGTGCCCCAGGTCGTTGCCCGGCGTGCCGCCCACGTCCTTTACCTGCCCGTGGACGATGTCCTTGACGTGCGCGCTGCCCAGGTCCTTTACGTGCACGTGGTGGCCGATGTCCTTGCCGTGCCCGCCGCCGAGCTCCTTGCCGCCGTGGCCGCCCACTTCCTTGCTGCCGTGCCCGTGGCCGCCGTGGTCGCCGCCATGCGAGGCGAGGCCGCTGGCCGCCATGACGACGAGGCCGGCAAATCCCAGGATGAGGCAGAAGAGGAACGGGTCCATGGCTCCGAGATGCGGTTCCGGCGACGGATTTTGGCTGTCGCGGGAGGAGATACGGAAGTGGCGCGGGAAAGTTGCGGGCTGCCGCCGTCCGTTCCTGGAACGGGCGCCGCGAGGGGATCGCGGCTTGCGGCACGGCGTTGGAATATAAACAGTTGCGCGGGGAACGCCAGTCTCATCTTTTCCCCGCGAACCTGAGCAAATCGACGCCGATGCGCGACCCCGACGACCTGTTCCACGCACTCGCCCAGTCCGCGTTCCGCCGCCGCCAGACGCTGCGCGCGGCGGACCTGGCGTACCTGCGCGGCAAGGGCATGGAGACGGTGCTGCGCCACGCGGACGAGATGATCGCCACGCGCCTGGCCCCCGCCGAGCCGCCCAACGACGGCAAGCAGACGCCCATGCGCGGGCACCCCGTGTTCGTGGCCCAGCACGCCACGGGCGCGTGCTGCCGCGGCTGCCTGGCCAAGTGGCACCGCATCCCCAAGGGCCGCGACCTCACCGACGACGAGCGCGCCTACGTCGTCTCCGTGCTGGAGCGCTGGCTCCGCGAGGCCGACGCCGCCGCGCCGCTGGACGCGGGTGGGGCAGGGGAGGGCGGCGGGAGGCGGAAGAAGGACGATCCGCAGATGGGGCTCGGGCTGTAGGCGTGACCGGCGATGGGCGGCGGCGCGCGTATCCAATCCACCCGAACGGCGGGAGGCGAGGTGCAGGACTACCCGATCGCGATCGTGCAGGACCGGTACGGCGGCGTGTATTCTCGCGGGGCGTGGCTGGCGGTCGGCGAGTTCGACGCGCGCGACGGGTCCGGCTACGCGGTGCACACGCGCCTGGACTACGTGATGGAGCACGCGCACGGCGACGATGTTACGGCGATGCTCTTCTGGACCGACGTGGCGCCCGGGCTCCGCTGGCTGGCCGTCGGCGCCACGCCGGACGAGGCGCTGGCCAACCTCCGCGCCCGAACCCGACGATCCGGGAGCCCGGCACGATCCCCGATCCGTCCGTCTAGCTCCGCGCGGCGAGTTCTACTGCCGTCTCACGCGGAGTCGCGGAGCTGCCGAGATAGGGTGAGCCGGGTCAGGCCGAGCGAATGAATTCGCCGCAACGACCACACGAAGTCCGCCTGCGCGGACTGTCCGTCACGGGCGAGTGCCACGCCGGCACGAGCTTCGGGGGGCAATGTAGTTC
>DATING010001086.1:0-4007 GCA_035474555.1 Longimicrobium sp.
CAGGTGCTCGCGCACCTCGTCCGCGGCCACCTCGCCGGCCACGTATGCCACCAGCCGCCGGTCGCCCGCCGTGTCCTCGCGGACCACGACCCCGGCCTCGCGCACGCCCGGGTGGGTGCGCAGCACGGCCTCGATCTCGCCCGGCTCCACGCGGAAGCCGCGGACCTTGACCTGTGTGTCGACGCGGCCCAGGAACTCGATGGTCCCGTCCGCAAGCCAGCGCACCCGGTCGCCGGTGCGGTAGAGCCGCGCACCGGGGAGATACGGGTCGGCAACGAACGTCTCCGCCGTCAGCTCGGGCCGGTTCAGATAACCCAGCGCCAGCCCCGCGCCGCCCGCGTACAGCTCGCCGGCCACGCCCACCGGCACCGGCTGCATCCCCGCGTCCAGCACGCGCACGTACGTGTTCGCGATCGGCCGGCCGATCGGGATGCTGCCCCCGTCCTCCGCCTCGGTGATGCGGTGGCAGCAGGTGAAGGTGGTGTTTTCCGTGGGCCCGTAGCCGTTGATGAGCGCCGTCTCCGGCAGCTCCGCCAGCACGCGGCGCACGTGGGGGACGGAAAGGACGTCACCGCCGGCGATGAGCTGGCGCACGCCGCGCAGGACCTCGATGCGCTCCTCCACCACCAGGTGGAACAGGCCCGCCGTCAGCCACAGGACGGTGACGCCGTGCTCCCCCAGCGCCCGCCCGATGCTCTCCACGGAGGGCTGCCCGGCGGGATGGATGGCGAGGCACGCGCCGTTCAGCAGCGGCCCCCACAGCTCCAGCGTCGCCGCGTCGAACGACGTGGGCGCAAGCTGCAGGAAGACGTCGGAAGGGTCGATGGAGACGAAGTCCTGCCCGCGCACCAGGCGCACGATGGCGCGGTGCGGCACCTCCACCCCCTTGGGCCGGCCGGTGGAGCCGGAGGTGTACATCACGTACGCCACCGCTTCCGGGTCCGTCCCCGCCGCCGGCGCGTCCGCCGGCTCCGCCGCGATCGCCGCCGCGTCCGCGTCCACCCGCACGATGCGCGCGGCGTGGGGCGGCAGGCGCTCCGCCAGCGCCGACTCCGTCACCAGCACGGGGACGGCGGTGTCGGCCAGCATGAAGGCCAGCCGCTCCGCGGGATACGCCGGGTCCAGCGGCACGTACGCGCCGCCCGCCTTGAGCGCCGCCAGCAGGGCGACGACCATCTCCGGCCCGCGCTCCAGGCACACGCCCACGCGCGTTCCCGCGGCCACGCCGGCGCGGCGCAGGTGGTGGGCAAGGCGGTTGGCGCGACCGTCCAGCTCCGCGTACGTCATCCGCCCGCCCTCCCACGCCAGCGCCACGCCCTGCGGCGCGGCGGCGGCGGCCTGCGCGAAGAGCGTATCGGCCGTGGCGCGGGGGAGCCCGGGCGCGGCGCCTTCGCCCAGCGCCAGCAGGCGGGCGCGCTCCGCCTGGCCGAGCAGCTCCAGCCGCGAAAGCCGCACGTCCGCGTCCGTGGCGACCTGCTCCAGCACCCGCTCCAGGTGCCGCACCATGCGCTCGATGGTGTCCGGCTCAAAGAGGTCCGTGCTGTAGTTCAGCGCGCCACGCAGGTCACGCGGGGTCGCCGACAAACTCAGGTTGAGATCGAACTTGGCGATCGCGGGCTCCGATCCGCCTCCGCTCACGTCCAGCCCCGAAAGAGCGCCTCCCTCGCCCCCGTCGTCCTGCAGTGCGAACACCACCTGGAAGAGCGGCGAGTGGCTCAAGGACCGCTCCGGCTGCAGTTCCTCCACCAGGCGCTCGAAGGGCACCTCCTGGTGCTGGTACGCGCCCAGCACCGCCGCCCGCACCCGCCCCAGGACCTCGCGGAAGCTCGGATCTCCCGAGAGGTCGGCGCGCAGCACCAGCGTGTTGACGAAGAAGCCGATCAGGTCCTCGACCTCCTTCCGCGTCCGCCCCGCGATGGGGCTGCCGACGACCACGTCCTCGCTCCCGGCGTACTTCGAGAGCAGCACCTGGAAGGCAGCAAGCACCACCATGTACAGCGTCGCGCCCTCGCTCCGCCCCAGCCCCCGGAGCCGCTCCAGCAGCTCGCCGGGAAGCTCGATCCGCTCCCGCGCACCCCGGAACGTCTGCACGGCGGGGCGGGGATGGTCCGTCGGCAGCTCCAGCAGCTCCGGCGCGCCCGCCAGCCGCTCCCGCCAGTACGAGAGCTGCCGGTCCAGCGTTGCACCCCGCAGGTGCTCGCGCTGCCACACCGCGTAGTCGGCGTACTGCACCCCCAGCTCCGGGAGCGGAGACTCCCGCCCCTCACGGTATGCCTCGTACAGCGCCGAGAACTCGCGGAAAAGCACGCCCAGGCTCCACCCGTCGCTGACGACGTGGTGCATCCCCACCAGCAGCAGGTGATCTTCCGCATCCAGCCGCAGCAGCACCGCACGGAAGAGCGGTCCCGTGCACAGGTCGAACGGCCGCGCCGCCTCCTCGTTCATGCGGCGCCGCACCCCCGTCTCACGATCCGAATCGGCCAATCCCGACAGGTCCTCCACCGGCAGGGAGAACCCACTGAACGGCGCGACCACCTGCACGGGCGAGCCGTCCACCTCGGCAAACGTGGTCCTGAGCACCTCGTGCCTGCGGATGATCTCGCCCAGCGCGCGCTCCAGCGCCCCGATGTCCGGCACGCCCCGCAGCCGGCGCGACCAGGAGGTGTTGTACACCGTGCTCCCCGGGTCCATCCGGTCGACGAACCACAGCCGCTCCTGCGCAAAGGACAGCGGAGCTCTTTCGCGATCGGCGCGGGGGACGATGCCGGTTGCGCCTACCTTGCCCCTGAGCTTGGCCTCGATCAGTGCCCGCTTGGCGGGAGAAAGCTCCGGACGCGGGCGTACAACCGTCTGTTCTGAGGACATCTCAGGCTCCTGTAACGAGGTTCGACGCGACCAGCTGCTCAGCCTCGTCATCCGACATGGTGGCGACGTCTTCGTAGATCCTGCTCTCGATCTCTTCCGCCATGGCTTCGAGCGTCGGCATCGAGAACACGGCCGCGATCGGGATCTCCACGTCGAACGTGGCCTGGACGTGGGCCAGCAGACGCATGAGCAGCAGGGAGTGCCCGCCCAGGTCGAAGAAGCTGTCGTGCACACCCACGCGCTCCTGGCGCAGCACGTCCGACCAGATCTCCGCCAGGACCTCCTCCACCGGCGTGCGCGGCGCCACGTACCGCTCCGCCGACGCGTACTCCGGCACCGGCAGCGCCTTGCGGTCCAGCTTGCCGTTGCGGGTGAGCGGCAGCGCGTCCAGCACCATGACCGCCGCCGGCACCATGTACTCCGGCAGCCGCTCCCGCACGTGCTCCCGCAGCGCCTCCGCCTCCACGCCACCGACGACGTACGCCACCAGCCGCTTCTCGCCCGGCTGGTCCTCGCGCACGATCACCCGCGCATCGAGCACCCCCGCGTACGACGACAGCGCGCCCTCGATCTCCCCCGGCTCGATCCGGAAGCCGCGGATCTTCACCTGCTCGTCCACGCGCCCCACGAAGTCCAGCCGCCCGTCCGCCATCCAGCGCAGCCGGTCCCCCGTGCGGTACATCCGCGCACCCGGCTGCCCGGCGAACGGGTCGGGGACGAAGCGCTCCGCCGTCAGCCCCGGCCGGCCCAGGTAGCCCCGCCCCACGGCCGGCCCGCCCACGAACAGCTCCCCCGGCACGCCCGCGGGCACCGGCTCGCCCCATCCGTCCAGCACGTAGACCCGCCGGTCTCCCACGGGCTTTCCGACCGGAAGCGACGCCCCGCCGAACTCCGGATCCACCACCTGGCAGGTGGCGAACACGGTGCACTCGCTGGGGCCGTAGCCGTTCACCAGGCGCAGCCCCGGGTTCAGCTCCAGCGCGCGGCGCGCGTGTGCGGCGGACACCATCTCCCCGCCCGTCATCACCTGCGACACCCCCGCGATCATCCCCGGCGCGGTGTCCACCACCGCGTCGAAGAGCGCCGCGGTCAGCCACAGCGTCGTCACCCCGTGCCGCTCGACGGCATCCGCCAGCGCCTGC
>DATING010001087.1:0-3192 GCA_035474555.1 Longimicrobium sp.
ATCTTGGCCGGCGGCAGCAGGCGCGCGTTGGTGTACAGCGGCATCTGCTCGTCAAAGACGTTGAAGGCCGGCTGCGGGTCCGTGAGCATGAGGTTGGTGTCGAAGAACGACCGCACCGTGCCGATGTCGTTCCAGTACTCCTTGAACGGGTACGACACCACCTTCCGCTCGTGGATGGCGCGGGGGATGATGTGCTTGCCGAAGTCGTTGGCGTCCGGGTGGTCCTGCAGCAGGTCCTGCAGCACCTGGCAGTCGAAGATGTAGATGCCCATGGACGCCAGGTAGATGCGCCCCGCCTTCTCCATCTCCGCCTCCACGGGGCTTTCCTTGCCCTCCAGCTCGTCCAGCGGCGGCTTCTCGTGGAACTCGGTGATGCGGTGCTCCGCGTCCGTCTTGAGGATGCCGAACCCCGGCGCGTCGGCGGCGGTCACGGGGGTGGCGGCCACGGTGACGTCGGCGCCGGTGCGCAGGTGGTGCTCCAGCATGAGCCGGTAGTCCATCGTGTACAGCTGGTCGCCGGACAGGATGAGGACGTGGTCGTGCGCGTAGCTGCGGATGTGCAGGTTGCTCTGGCGCACCGCGTCGGCCGTGCCCTGGTACCAGTGCTCGGAGGTGGGCGTCTGCTCCGCCGCCAGCACCGTCACGAACCCGCCCCGGAACCGGTCGAAGTTGTACGACCGGGCGATGTGGTCGTTGAGGCTCGCCGAGTTGTACTGCGTGACGACGAAGATGCGGTTGAGCCCCGAGTTGATGCAGTTGGAGATGGGCACGTCCACCAGCCGGTACTTGCCGGCCAGGGGGACGGCCGGCTTGGCGCGCTGTGCCGTCAGCGGGAACAGGCGCGTGCCGGCGCCGCCACCCAGGATTACCGCGAGAACCCGGTCCATGGATCGAGAGACGAGTGTGACGAACGGTCGCCCGCGCCGCGCACCAGGCGGTTGGCGGGCCGAAGATGCACCAGCCCGTGCAAGGTACTGGCCGGACTCCGTACAGTCACGGGGTCATGCCCCCGCGGTGCCGGATCGGTACGTGATCGGGGGCGAACCGTCTCCGGACTCCAGTTTCCCGGATGCGCCGCCGTCTGCATCCATGCGATGAGTACGAGGCCGCATCAATCCCGGTCGTCCGCCTTGCTCAGGTTCTTCTCGTCCACGATGCCGATGGCGCCCTTTCCCCGCATCGACCCCACCGCCGCCGCGGCCCTGTACCAGCACATCGCCTGTCTCGCGTCTTGGGGGACAGACAGCCCGTCAGCGTACATCGTTCCTGCGTCCACCATCGCATCCACGAACCCTGCCCGCGCGGCCCGAACGTACCAATCCAACGCCGTCGCCCCGTTCGCCTCAACGACGCCGCGGCCTTCGCGGTACAGGTGGCCCAGGTTGCGCATCGCTTCACCGTATTCTTGGGCCGCGGCCTTCTCGTACCAGTGCTTCGCCCAGCGGTCGGAGTTGCGCTCGACCCCCTGACCCTTGAGATACGCATTTCCCAACTCGGTCATGCCGCGGGGATCACCTCGATCCGCCGCCTCGCGCAGCCACGTGATAGCGGAGTCCACCCGGACGATGGAATCCATCGGATAGGGGATTCCATCGCCGTGGAGGTACTCGAGCGCCAGGGACGTCATCGCCTCTGGGAATCCCTCTTCTGCGGCCCGGCGAAAGAGGGGAAAGTCAGCGGCGTGGTTGCCTTCTCTGTGCAGCCGCCTCGCCCGGACCAGCTCCGGCGGCCCCACCGTGGGGTCGTTGGGACCGAGAGAAGCGGCACGCGCTACGTCCGCGGACGCCTGCCTGGGTGCCTGTGCCGCCATTACCTGGCGCTGCACGGCGCGCGCGGGGGCACAGGCCGGATCGGGACGAAAACCGAGGTAAGCGGCCCCGCAGGCCAGCGCGATCACGGTGGCTGCCGCCGTGCGCTTCGCCACGCGCAGGGAGGCGGGTGGAGGGGGCGGGATCAGGGTCAGGGGAGGCGCGGACTGGTCCGGCGAGATCAACACCAGCTCTGACAGATCGGCATCTTTCCGCGGCACCAGCACCGGCCACTCGTCTTCCGCGAAATCCTCCATGTTCAGCGTCGCGCGGGCTTGGTCAAAAGCGACCTGCACCGAGTTGCCGTACGCGATGGAACTGTAGAACGCGGCACTGAAGGCGATCGCAGCATTGTCCGAGATGCTGGATGGCGTGCCGATCGCGCAGCCCACCGCCTCGGCGATCGCCGCCGCCTGCGCGTGCGAATGGCAGGCGTTCAGGACGACGACGCGAATCTGCCCACGATATGCCCGAAAGAACTGCTCCAGGGCCGCCGCCCCGACGTGGTGCGGTCCCTTTCCATCCGAGCTGACGAGCACCAGGCCTTCCGCACCTCCATGTCCGCTGAAGTGCACGATGTCGGGCTTCACCCGGTTCAAAGCCTGCCGCAGGTCCGTGATCCGAGTCGCCCAGCACGTCTCGAACTCCACGCTGTCGCGGTGGCCGGCCATCAACAGTTCGTGTTTGATCTTCCGCGCTTCCGAGTCCAGCTGCAGGCGGATGCGGCTTCCGTCCACCGAAAGCGGATCGGCGGCGAAGAAGAGGACTTTTACCTTGCTCATGATGGTCTGCGGCAAGATTGTGGCGCGGGGACTCGGCACGGCGGATGACGACAGCGGGATCATGTGCGGCGCTGTGCAAGGTGGGTCGGAGAACGGCGCTCGGCAACGGATTGGCACGGAGAACGGTCCGCAGATGGCAATCAGCCGCCCCGTCCGGACACGTCGCCGCGCCGTAACCGTTAGTGGGACATGGATGTCCACGTTTCACACCCACGCGACGCGGAGCCCCTCTCTTCTCCTGCTCTCCGCGTCCTCCGCGCCCTCCGCGTGAGGCCATCTTTAGAACCCGGAATGCCTCGATCCGGAATCCGGGACCCGCGCTCGTGAAGCCTGCGCGGGGACTCGCCTTGCGCCGGTGGCCGCACGGGACGAAGGTTGAGCGTGAGGTGCCGGACGCGCACGCGGCGTGCGCGGGCCCGGCGCCAGGCCCCCACCGGCGCGTCGCCCATGACCACGACCCACTTCCGCACCTGCACCCTCTGCGAGGCCATGTGCGGCCTGGCGCTCCAGGTGGAGGACGGGCGCGTCGTCTCCGTACGCGGCGACGCGGACGATCCGTTCAGCCGCGGCCACATCTGCCCCAAGGGCGCCGCGCTGGGCGA
>DATING010001088.1:0-5810 GCA_035474555.1 Longimicrobium sp.
TAGGGAATAGGGGGATCGCGGGAAAAGTGCATTTACTGACGCACTCACGCACTGACGCACGAACGCACTTTTTCCGGCAGACGCGCCGGGGCAGACCTTCGAGACAAAGGGACGAGACCGATGGACAGCTTCGACGCGCAGGTCAAAGACCTGGAGATCAAGTGGATGACGGACGCGCGGTGGGAGGGCATTACCCGTCCGTACAGCGCGGAAGACGTGGTGAAGCTGCGCGGGTCGCTGCGGGTGGAGCACACGCTGGCCCGCCACGGTGCCGAGCGGCTGTGGAGGGACCTGGCGAAGGACGAGCCCGTGCGCACGTTCGGCGCGCTCACGGGCGCCCAGGCCGTACAGATGGTCAAGGGCGGGCTGCAGGCCATCTACCTGAGCGGCTGGCAGGTGGCCGGCGACGCCAACCTCTCCGGGCAGACGTACCCCGACCAGAGCCTGTATCCCAGCAACTCCGTCCCCGCTGTGGTCAAGCGCCTGAACAACGCGCTCACCCGTGCGGACCAGGTGGAGTGGGCGGAGAAGGGGCAGGCCGGGCGCGACTGGATGGTGCCCATCGTGGCCGACGCCGAAGCCGGCTTCGGCGGGCCGCTGCACGCCTTTGAGCTCACCAAGCAGATGATCGAGGCGGGCGCCGCCGGCGTGCACTTCGAGGACCAGCTGGCGTCCGAGAAGAAGTGCGGGCACCTGGGCGGCAAGGTGCTGGTGCCCACCTCGCAGTTCGAGCGCACGCTCATCGCCGCGCGGCTGGCGGGGGACGTGCTGGACGTGCCCACGATCCTCATCGCCCGCACGGACGCGGACAGCGCCACGCTCATCACCAGCGACGTGGACGACCGCGACAAGCCGTTCATCACCGGCGACCGCACGGCCGAGGGCTACTTTCGTGTGAAGAACGGGCTGGAGTCGGCGATCGCGCGGGCCAAGTCATACGCGCCGTACGCGGACCTGCTGTGGTGCGAGACGAGCACCCCCGACCTGGACGACGCGCGCACGTTCGCCGAGGCCGTGCACGCGGAGTTCCCCGGCAAGATGCTGGCGTACAACTGCTCGCCCAGCTTCAACTGGAGCAAGCACCTGGACGCGCAGACCATCGCGAAGTTCCAGCGCGAGTTGGGGGCCATGGGGTACAAGTTCCAGTTCATCACGCTGGCGGGGTGGCACCTGATCAACCTGCACACCTTCAACCTGGCCCAGGCGTACGGCGAGCAGGGGATGCCGGCGTACGTGGCGCTGCAGGAGCAGGAGTTCGGCTTGGAGGGCGCGGGCTACACCGCGACCAAGCACCAGCGCGAGGTGGGCGCGGGCTACTTCGACCAGGTGCTGATGACCGTCACCGCCGGCCAGGCATCCACGTCGGCGCTGGAAGGCTCCACGGAGCAGGCCCAGTTCGCCTGATCGCGAGGCGGATGGGTTTACGGTGGCCGGTCGATGGATGACGGTGGATGGACGAAAGGGGCTCCCGCGGCGGGAGCCCCTTTCGATTTACCGCGCTGGCCCCTCATGGGATCACGTTCTCCGCCGTGCCAGTCCGTGACCCTGGATGCGCATCTGGGTACCGTGCGCGATGCACGCCCGGTGGTACTCCGTCTCGTGCTGCGGCTCCAGCCGCTTGCTCACGCCGCAGGCGCGGAGCACGTCGGCCAGGCACATGGACCGGTGCCCCAGGTCCAGAAGGGCGGTCGCGTAGAGGGCCGCCCGGTCACTGGTGACGAACCGGATGTCCACCGACTCGTCTACCGACGCCAGGTAGGCCAGTGCCTCGGCCTCGCCGGCGTGGATGGAGAGCGTGCCATCGAAACGGGCCAGCAGGGCGCTTACCTCCGCCAGGCTCACTTCGCACCCCTGGATGGTTCCGGCGGCCTCCATGGCAGCCAGGTCGATGGGATGCCTGCGGCCCGTACCCGGGTCATCGTAGAAGTGGGCCTCATCCATCACCACCGACGAGACCACCACCTCGTACGCCGATACGAGATGGTCCCACACCCCGGCCCGGAACGCCGCGACGATGGCTACCGCATCAAGCAGGAGCAGCCGCGGTTTCTTCGGCACGATCCCGATCCAGACCCTGGGTAATGAGCTCGCTCACGGACGTTTCCAGGAACTCCGCCAGCCGTGCGAGGGTGATGCGGCCCTTGTCGTGCGCCAGGTACGCGAGCCGCAGATAGCGGTCGGGCAGCCCGATCGCGGGCGTGACCCAGCGTTCCGGCATGGTGCGCCGGTCCAGTCGCTGAAAGCCCGGGCGTGCGAGCGTGGCGTCGGCCTCCTCCTGTTTGAGCAGGCGCAGGAACGCGAGGCGAAACACCAACGCCTGCGTGGAAACGTCGAACTCGCGCGCCAACTCCACCAGGTCCGCATCGGAAACGCTCCCGTCCCGGCACCGTGCCCGGTACTGCTCGCTGACCTCGTCCGCCGGGAGCAGGAGGTGCGACGCGAAGCTGTTGGCGAACTTCTCCAGCTGATCCGCCCAGGGGGGATCCGACCCGTCCGTGGGCCAGGCGCGCGCCACGCCGTCCCAGGTGACGAGGTGGAAGAGCTCGTGGGCGAAATTGTAGTTGCGCCGCCAGGGTGCCTGGCTGGCGTTCATCAGGATCGCCGCGCCAAAGCCGTCGCGCACGCAGGCCGCGGACTCGTCCCCGGGAAGGTCGGCATAGAAAATCTTTACCCGGAACCGTTCCTCCAGCACCTTGACCAGTGACGTGGCCGGACGGCTGCCCAGGTCGAGCGTGCGGGCGACGCGGTTGGCGAGCGCTTCAACCCCAGCGTACGAGGCGGTGGCCGGATTGAACGGAAAGTCCGGGAGCGGCTCAGCGGGCGGCAGATCACACCATTCTTCCAGCAGGGCATAACGGCTGGCGCGCTCCAGGAACTCGGCCTCCTGTCCGCGAGAAACGGCCGCCGTGCCCCGCCGCCAGAGGACCCGCGCGGTGGGCTCGGCCCGGACGCCGAGCAGGACGTCGTAGGAGGTATGGAGCACGCGCGCGATGCGATGGAGCTCGCGCGCCTTTACGTCGCGCACGCCGCGCTCGATGTCCGAGACCGTCTGCGTGCTGACGAAACCGGCCTGCGTCGCCAAATCTTCCTGCGTCAGCCCCGCGCGATCCCGCGCGCGGCGTACAGCTGCACCCAACTCATCCTTGGTCGCCATCGTTCATCCTTTCGGCTTATCTTCGGATTAAAGATAACACGCATGGAGCCGGAGCTCAAGGATTTCTTTAGTCGAAAGCGTGATGGATCAACAAAGCGGCGGAGGATCATCATCCCCCGCCGCCCCTGCCGTTGCTGGCCATTCCCTATTCCCTACTCCCTCGGCGTCCCCTCCTCGATGATCACCCGGTCCGTGCCGCCGCGCCCGAAGGTCTCGGGCGAGTACATCTCCTCCGCGCGCGGCGGGGGGACGATGAACAGGCCGGGCGTCGTCGCGATCGCCACGTACGTGTAGGTGTAGACGCCCGCCGGCAGCAGCGACGTGAACGCCTCCACGCGGTCGTCGCGCAGGTTCTGGTGCTCGTACCAGCCCCTCCACCACCAGTACTCGTACGCGGTGTGGCCGCGCGGGCCGGGGTTCACGCCCCGGCCGCGCGGCCCGGGGCCCTGCGTGCCCTGCAGCGCCGTGTTCACGGCCTCGAAGCCCGCCGGGAGCGGATCAACCATCGCCACGTGCACGCGGCGGCTGGGGGCGGTCATCGTCACCGTGATCCGCACGCGCGCGGGGGCCCGCACGCGCCAGCGCCCGTCCTCGCCGCGGACGACGTCCATCGAATCGTCCATGGGTTCGTAGGTGCGCTCCACGGCGAACCCGCGCTCCAGGGGCACCACGTCCAGGTCGCGCGGGGCGTAGCGCAATCCGGCGCGGTAGTACAGCCGGCCGGGGCCCTCCTTGCCGATGGTGAGCGCCGCGGGATCGTCCTCCGCCAGCACGCGCATGGGCACGTCCAGCTGGTGCCGGTCGGCGCTGCGGCCCGCGAAGCGCTGCTCGCCGGCAAAGCGCTCGCCCAGCCACAGGCGCGCCACGAACTCCGGCGTCTGCCCCTCGTACACGCGGAAGTAGCGGTCCAGCGCCAGCAGCACCCAGCCGTTCTCCTGCGTGTTGTTCCACCGCCCGCGCACCCGGTGCCCCAGCAGCCCGCGCACGGTCTTGGTGGCCAGCTCGCTCCGCGGATCCGCCCGCAGCAGCGCCTCCAGCACCACGGCATCCGTGCGCCGCGACGAGTGCAGCAGCAGGTACTCGCCCTCCTCGTACGCGGTGGCGAAGGTGGCCGTGGAGGCCGTCTCCGTCGCGCGGTTGTTGACGATGCGCAGCAGCTCCGCCCGCTCCGCCGCGAACGCGGGGCGCTCGGCCACGGCGGAAAGGAGCCAGCCGCCCACCTCCAGCGGGATGGTATCCAGCCGCACCTGGCCAAAGAGGGTGCGCAGTTCCCCATCCACCCCGCGGTCGCCGTCCAGGTCGCGCACGTAGGCGGCGTATGCGCGGATGGCGAAGCGCGCGTCCGCGGAATACCACCCCGGGATGTGCTGGTTGACCTCCCGCAGGTATCCGCGCGACCGGTCCAGCATGCCGCCGGGGATCTCGTATCCCTTGCCGCGGGCGCGGACCAGGGCATGGGCCACGTGCACGCTCACGTACGGCCACGACTCGTCCCGCCCGGGCCAGAACCCGAACCCGCCGTCCGGCGTCTGCATCCCCCGCAGCGCCTGGAGGTCGCGCGCCACGGAGTCGGCGATGGCTTGCGGCGGGGGCAGCCCCTCGGCCCGGAACTCCGTCAGCACGTCGCGCAGGGCGGCCACGGCCAGCAGCCGCGACGAGATCTGCTCGGCGCACTCGTACGGATAGCGCACCAGGTAGAGGAACGCGTCCGTCAATTCCTGCAGGGCGGTGGAGGACGTCGTCACCTCCAGCCCGCCGAACGCGGGGATGGCGTCGTCCGGCACCTCCAGCGGCAGGTCGATCACGCTGTCGCCGGCAATCGACCCGTAGGTGGCGAACGCCTCCGCCGTCGCGGGGGTGTAGACGGGAAGGATGACCGTCGCGGCGTCGCTGAATCCGCCCGACACGACGGCGACCTGGATGGATGCCGGCCCGGCCTGCACGGCCTCGCCCGCGATGCGCACCTCCACGCGGTCGCCGGCGGGGACGCGCACGCGCTTGCCCGGCTCCGCGAAGCGCACGCCCTCGCCGCGCGCGGCCACGTCCACATCCAGGGCCCCCTCCGTCTGGTTCTGCACGATGACGGGGAGGTCGAAGCGGTCGCCGAAGTTCAGGAAGCGGGGCGCAGAGGGGCGCACCATCAGCGGCAGCCGGGCCGTGAGCGACGCCTCGCCCGCGCCGTAGTGCGTGCCGCCGGAGACGGCGACGGCCATCACCCGGTAGCGCGTGAGATTGGAGGGGACGGTGAACGGCAGCCGCGCCCGCCCCTGCGCGTCCGTCCGCACCACGGGCGCCCACAGCGCCAGCGCGGCGAAGTTCGCGCGGACGGCGATGGCCCCGCCCGGCGCGCCGGCCTGCACGACCTGCGCGCCGGCCACCCTGCCCTGCAGGACCGCGGCGACGGACGGAACCTGGATGTCGTCGGCGGTCACGTTGCCGACGTCGAACGGCACCTTGCGCGCCTCCACCGTCCCCGCGGTCCCCGTCACCACGATGTCCTCCAGCAGCAGCACGGACGTGGCGAGCATGAACCGCAGCTCGGGGAGGGGCGTATCGCCCACCTCGATCGTGCGCGCGGCGGGGTTGAGGCCCGGGCGGCTCGCGCGCACCGTGCGCCGCCCCCGCGGCACGCCGGCCAGGCGAAACCGGCCGGACG
>DATING010001089.1:0-3648 GCA_035474555.1 Longimicrobium sp.
TTCCCCTGCTGGCACTGCTCGCCGCCTGCTCCGACTCCGCGGGCCCCGGCGGCGACGTACGGGTCAACGCGCTGCTGAACGCGGAAGTCCCGCCCTATGGCACCAACGTCTCGGTGACGGTGGAGAACGTTGGCTCCCGGCCCGTGCTCGTGCCCCGTTGCGGCGACCGCATCATGCTGGTGGTGGAACGGCGCGTGGGCGGGGCGTGGCAGGACTACACCGGGGACTACTGCGCCTTCGACGTCCTTTCAGTGCCGCTGGAGCTGGCGCCCGGGGCGCGGGCCACCAGCGCCCGCCACCTGGGTGAGCCGGGCCGCTACCGGGCGCGCGTGGACGTGTGGCACGCCGACGCCCCGGACGACGTGCACACGGTGCGTACCGCGGGTTTCGACATCCTCTGACGCTCCGCGGGGCCGCTGGCGCCGCGTGGGCTCGACGGCGGGCATCGCACGGTCCATTCTTACCGCACCCGGATGCGCACGCGTCCGGGTGCGCCCATTTCCCTCCCCCCGCTCCATGCCGACCACCCCCGCCGTTCCCCGGCCCGTGCGCATTGCCGCGCTGCTGTTCATCGTGTACGGCGTGATGGTGCTGGGCAACGCGCTCGTCCTGCAGACGGCGGGTGGTTGGGCCGACGCGGGCGAGTTTCCCCGCGCGCTGCTGCGGCTGGCAGGCTGCGCCGTGATCGCGTGGGGGCTGCTGCGCGGCGACCGCTGGGCGTGGTGGATGGGGGTGATCTTCGCCGGGTTGTGGGCCGCGCTGGGAGGTGTCGCATTGCTGGTGATCGCCCGGTTGGGCGCGTGGGAAAAAATGCCGCTGGGCGGATTCTCGGCGCCCTTCCTGGTGCTCTCGCTGCTGATGACGGGCGCCGCCCTCGCGCTCCTCCTCCAACCCGCGAGCCGCGACGCCTTCGTTGACGCTGGGCGGTAGATGGACCGTTGCGGAGCCGGCGCTGAAGAACGGGCGTCCTGGCGGAGATGGCAAACACGAAAACGGCCGCGCGTCGCCAGACGCGCGGCCGTTTTCGTTGGTGTCGGCGCAGGCCGGCAGTGTGAAGTTGTAGCCGCGAATTCATTCGCTCAGGCGACCCGCCGCGCCCACCCCGCTCCGCCTCTCCGACGTTTCTCGATCCGCCGATCCCATCCACCAGATCGTATCCAATCCACCGAATCGCCGATCCGGTCCGCAGATTAGAACCGCGAGCTCGTCAGCGCCGTCTGGGAGCGGGCCCAGGCCTGCCGGAATCGGGCGAGCGCCTCGTCCGCATCCGCCGCCTTGCCCTGCGCGCGCAGCGCCTTCTCCAGCCCGAACAGGCTCCACCCGTTGTGCGGCCGGTCGTCCAGCGCGGCGCGGTACACGCGCTCCGCGTCCGCCGCGCGGCCCATCTCCAGCAGCATCGCGCCCAGCCAGTCGCGCGCGGCGAACGGCAGCGGCTCCGGCTCGTCGTACTGCAGCGCATCCTCCAGCGCCACGGCGATCTCCAGCGCGATCAACGCCTCGTCCGCGCGGCCGTCGGCCAGGAGCATCTCGCCCCGCAGCAGGTCGCTCAGCACGCCCAGCAGCACGGGCGCCGAATGCGTGCGGAAGGTGGCGGGCCCGGCGTTCAGCGCGAGCGAATCCACCCGCGCCAGGTACGCGTTGGCGCTGTCGCGGGCGCCCTTGCGCATGTGCGCCGTCCCGCGCGCAAAGGCCCACATCCCCTGGTGGATGGGGTGCGCCGGCGCGTCCGTGATCGCCAGCACCTCGTCCCACCGCCCGAAGCGCACGCGCACGAGCGACCGCAGCGACCCGCCGTCCGTCCCCGGGTTGAGCGGGCCCCACGCGTCCGTGGCCTCGATGGCCTGCGCCTCCTGCCCGTCCATGGACGCGGCGAAGAGCAGCATGTGCACGTTGTGGCCGGGGTAGATGCTGATGGCCTGCCCCTGCGCCGCGCGCTGGTCCGACCGCCACGCGATCACGTTGGAGTTCACCGCGTCCGCCCAGCGGCCCACGCGGTTGTACGTGTGCGACGGCATGTGGTTCAGGTGGCTGGCGCCCGGCATGGCGTTCACCAGCAGGTCCGCGCACCGCTGCGCCTCGCCCGCGCGGGCCGTGGTCTCCGAGGCGTGGATGTACGCGTGGCACACGCCGGAGTGCCCGATGTCCGCCGCCAGCCCGCGCTCCAGCACGGCATGGATGGTCCGCACGGACGGCTTGTCCAGCGACCACCGCCCGCGGCGGGGCTCCAGCAGCATCAGGGCGTCCGCGTACAGCGTGGCCACCTGCAGGTCGTCCGGGAAGCGCGCGTACACGCCCTCCATGGCCCGCACGTAGGCGGAATCCAGCTGCCGCCGCACGCCCGGCCCGTGCTCCGGGCGGTAGCGGGCCGCCAGCGCCTCCGTGAGCGCGCGCTCCAGGGGCGAGCCGTGGTCCGCGGCCAGCATCCGCGCGTGCTGCGCGGCGGCGTGGGCGGCGGGGGCGTCCGCATCGTTCATCCCGCCGTTCAGGTAGGCGCCCATGGACCACGCCTCGCCCCACCAGCACATGGCGCACTGCGGGTCCAATCGCCGCGCCTCGGCGAACGAGGGGCGCGCGTGGGCCCGGGCGTAGGCGTACATGAGCTTTACGCCCTGGTCGAAGTACGCCTGCGACTCCGTGGAGGCCGTCGTCACGGGCCAGGAAAAGGGCCCCAGCGCCTCCGCGTACAGCGGCGGGCGCGTGGTGTCCGGCGCGGCGGCGGCGTGCCCGCCCGCGTGCTGCGCGGCGAGCGGCGCGGCCATCGCGAGCAGCGCGGCGGCGAAAAGCGAAATTCGCGGAAGATGCATCGGGTGCGGCTGGAGTGCGGGGACGGACGACGCGTGCGGACACCAAGATAATCATCCCGCGGCGCGGGCATAGGGGGCGGCCGGCTCCGCGCCCCCCGCCGGATTCGCCGCCCGGACTCGCGGAGCAGGGAACGGCGCGCCGGGGGAGATCGTTTGGATACGCGGCGAGGGGAACCCGCGCCCCTCCGCGGGGTTCCTGAACGGCCACACCCTTGCAGGTGAATCCCTCCGTTGCCCGTGGTCCCCCGTCCCCTAGAGAGCGGCGTTGCAAAGCAAGACCGTGCTGATCGTCGAGGACGATCCGGCGAGCCTCGACATCTTTGAAACCATCCTGCGCCACGGCGGCTACGAGGTCGTCACGGCGCGGAATGGGGCCGACGGCCTGCGCCAGGCGCGCGCGCTGCTGCCGGATGCCGTCGTGGTGGACATCGGCCTCCCCGACGTCCCCGGCTTTGGCGTGCTGGACGAGCTGAGCGACGACCCGGCCACGGACTCCATTCCGCTCATCGTCTGCACGGTGCACGTCTTTCAGCACGACCAGGTGCGCGCGCGCCGGGCCGGGGCGGATGTGTTCCTCATGAAGCCCGTGGATCCCCGGGAGCTGCTCGGGGCGGTGAACCGGCTGCTGCGGGAAAGCGACGCGTCCCCGGATGACGTTTCCCCGGATGCGGACGCGCAGCGGGAGTACGCCCGGTCCCGCCCCCGTCGCGTGTGAGCCGCCGCGGGCTGGCCCGGTTCTCCCGGGCGGCCGGATTGGGTCCCCCGACGTCGCCGTCCCGCTGGAGGACTGACGCTTGACTGATCAGGGCACGCGCGATCACGCCATCGACGCTGCGCGGGGGAT
>DATING010001090.1:0-2564 GCA_035474555.1 Longimicrobium sp.
TCGTTGATGGCACCCACGCCGCGGTGCACCACCTGCACCCGCACCTCGGCCGTGGACAGCTGCTCCAGCGAGTCGGACAGCGCCTGCACGGAGCCGTCCACGTCGCCCTTGATGACCAGGTTCAGCTGCGCCTGCTCGCCCTTGGCCAGCATGCGCGACAGGTCCATGAGCTTTACGCCGCGGCTCTTGATGCGCATGCGCTTCTCGCGCTCCAGCCGCTGGCGCGTCTGCGCGATCTCCGCCGCGCGGTCCGCCTCCATGGCGATGAGCTGGTCGCCCGCGCCCGGTACCCCGGGAAGACCCAGGATCTGCACGGGGATGGCCGGGCCCGCGGACGGGACCGGACGGTTGCGCTCGTCCAGCATGGCGCGGATGCGGCCGGCGAACATGCCGCACACCACGTGGTCGCCCACCCGCAGCGTCCCGTTGGTCACCAGCACGGTGGCCACGGGGCCCTTGCCCACGTCCAGCTGCGCCTCGATCACCGTCCCCACCGCCTCGCGGTCGGGGTTGGCCGTGAGCTCCTGGATGTCGGAAAGGAGGAGCACCTTCTCCAGCAGCTCGTCCATCCCGATCCCCTTCTTGGCGGACACCTCGGCGCTCATCACGTCGCCGCCGAAGTCTTCCAGCACCACCCCGTGCTGCAGGAGGTCCTGCTTGACCTTCATGGGGTTGGCGTCCGGCAGGTCCACCTTGTTCACCGCCACGATCAGCGGCACGCCGGCGTTGCGGGCGTGGCTGATGGCCTCGATGGTCTGCGGCATGACGGAGTCGTCCGCCGCCACCACCAGGATGACCACGTCCGTGACTTCGGCGCCGCGGGCACGCATGGCCGTGAAGGCCGCGTGGCCGGGCGTGTCCAGGAAGCTGATGGCGCGCCCGTCCGGCAGCTGCACGTGGTACGCGCCGATGTGCTGCGTGATGCCGCCGGCCTCGCCCGCGATGACGTTGGTCTTGCGGATGTAGTCCAGCAGCGACGTCTTGCCGTGGTCCACGTGGCCCATGACGGTGACGACGGGCGGCCGGGTCTGCAGGTCCTCCGGCGCATCCGCCTCGACCGTCTCCTCCTCGGCCGCGTACTCCTCCTCGCGGAGCGCCTTGAATCCGAACTCGTCCAGCAGCAACTCGATCTGGTCGAAGTCCAGGCGCTGGTTGATGGTGACCATCAGCCCCAGGTTCTTGAACGCGGACCCGATGAGCTGCGTGGCCGGCACGTCGATGAGCTCGGCCAGCTCCGCCACCGTGAGGAACTCGTTCACGCGGACGATCGTGGCCTCTTCGGCCCGCCGGCGCGAGATCTCCTCCTCGCGGCGCTCGGTCTGCGACGGCCCCTGGTCGCGCTGGCCGCGGCGCTTCTTGCGCCCGCCGCCGCCCGACTCCATGGCCGCCATGGTCTTGCGGAAGTTGTCGTCCACCGCCGTCTGGTCGACGGTTCCACGACCCTTCTTGCCCTTCTTGCGATCCTTCTTCTTGGCGCCCGCGCCGCCGGCGGCAGCGCCGCCCGCGGTGTTGCCGCTGTTCACGGGGCCGCCGCCGTCACCGGGGCGTCCGCCGAACGACTGGGTGCGCGCGCTGGACGGCGGCATGGGCGGCGCCATGCTGCGCGCCGAGCGCGGAACGAACTCCGGGCGCGGGGGCGCGCCGGCGGGGCCCGCCGGGGCGCTGGTCCCCTGCCCCTCGGGGCGCACCGGGCGCGGGCCCGAAGGCCCGCCCGGGCGCACCGACGGCGGCGGCGACGGACGACGGTCGCCGCCGGGGCCACCCTGCCCCGGACGGGGCGGACCGCCCTGCGCGGGACGCGGGGGGCCGCCCTGCGGCTGCCCCGGACGCTGCGGCGGGCCGCCCGGACGCGCGGACTGCGGACCGGCCGGCGTGGGACGCGCGCTCAGCGGCGGCTGCGGGCCCGTGGGCCGCGCGGACGCGGCGGGACGCAGCTCCTCGCGGGCCGGACGATCCGGCGCGGCGGCGGGCGGCGCGGGCCGCTCCACGGGCGGCGTGGGACGCTCGGCCTGCACCGGGCGAACCGGCGTCGGCGCGGGCGCCTCGGCCGGGGCCTCGGTCTCCGCGGCGGGCGCGGACGCGGCGGCCTCGGGCACGCCCGGGGACTCCACGATCACCGTGACGTCGCGGGGCGGCTGCCCGCCGCGCGTGACCAGGTCGGCCCCGCGGTCGGCGGCGGCCTGCGCGGCCTCGGCCTCGATGGCCTCGGCGGCGTCGGCCGTGGGAGAGGCGGTGCTGTCCGCCTGGGCCCGCACGGGCTCCGGGGCGGCAGGCGCCGCGGGCGCGGCCGCTTCCACGGGTGCCGCCGGTGCGTCGGCGGCGGGCGCGTCGGAGCCGGCCTCGGCCTCGTTCCCCTCCGCCTCGTCGCCCGGCTGGCGGACGCGGCGGCGGCGGCGCGGGGCGCCCGTGGCCTCGCCCAGGGCCGCTTCCACGGCCTCGGTGGCTGCGGGGTGCCCGTGGCGCCGCTCACGCTCGATGATCGTGCGCACGCGGGCGACGGCCTGCTCGGGGACGTCGCTCATGTGGCTGCGCACGGGGACGTCCATCTCCCGGAGGAGGTTCAC
>DATING010001091.1:0-12707 GCA_035474555.1 Longimicrobium sp.
AACCACCGGGGCACCCAGCCCGGCGCCATCACGTACGACATGAAGAGCGGCCGCACCGGCACCATCACCACCGGCACGCCGTACCCCTGCGACTTCGACCGCGGCGTGATCGTGGGCTTCTTTCAGAAGCTGCTCTCCACCCGCGTGACGGTGGAGGCCATGGAGGGCTGCCCCTGCAAGGCGCGTGGCGGCGAGACCTGCACCTACGGCGTGACCCTGCCGCTGATGTAGGGTAGGGAGTGATCGCGCGGAGCCGCGTGGACTGATCGCGCGGACGAGACGGATCGAAGAGGCGGGCTCCCACGCGGGGCCCGCCTCTCTGCGTTCAGGCGGAGGATTGGCGCTGGGCCGGCTCCTACGGCGCCCGCTTCGCGGGTCCCCTCACCCCCCGGCCCCCTCTCCCGCAAACTGCGCGGGAGAGGGGGAGACCTTCGCGCTCCCTCGCGTGCTTCCGTGCGGACACGGCCTCGTCCCGCGCGCAGAACCGTCCCGCGCCCACCCCTCCCCCGAAGTTGGGGGAGGGGTCGCCGGCCGTCGCGAGGAACGAGCGAAAAGGCCGGCGGGGGAGAGGGCTCCCCGTCGCACCTCGACGCCTCTTCCCACACGCGATCTCCATCCCCCGTGCACGAAAAAGCGGGCTCCCGCGTGGGAGCCCGCCTTTTCCATCCATCGCGCCTTCATCCATCCCCGCGCGTCCCCGGGGGACGCGGGAAAGGATCAGTCGCGGCTCTGCAGCTTGGCGAGCAGGCGCAGGATCTCCAGGTACAGCCACACCAGCGTCACCAGCAGGCCGAACGCGGCGTACCACTCCATGTACTTGGGCGCGCCCATCTCCGAGCCCTTCTCGATGAAGTCGAAGTCCAGCACCAGGTTGAGCGCCGCGATGGCCACCACGAACAGGCTGAAGCCGATCCCCACCAGGCCGCTCTCGTGGATGTACGGGATGCCGGCGCCAAAGAAGCTCATCACCCAGCCCACCATGTACAGCATGGCAATGGCGCCCGTGGCCGCCACGATGCCCAGCTTGAAGTTCTCCGTGGCCTTGATGAGCCCCGTGCGGTACGCCAGCAGCAGCACGAACAGCGTCCCGAACGTCAGCGCCACCGCCTGCATGGGCAGGCCGGCGAACCGGATGTTGTAGGTCGCCGAGATGCCGCCCAGGAACAGGCCCTGCAGCAGCGCGTAGATGGGCGCCGTGACGGGAGCCCACGTCTTCTTGAAGATGGTGACGAGCGCGACGACAAAGCCGCCGATGCCCCCGATCAGCGCCGGCCCCATGGCCTGCGACGGCTCCCAGGCCGTCATCACCTGGTTCCACATCCACGCCGCCGGGATGAGCAGCAGGAACAGCAGGATGCCCACCTTGTTGACGGTGCCGTTGATGGTCATCGCGTTGCCCGAGCCGTAGCCCGCGCGGTCGAAGACCTTCTCGTTCAGGGTCGGATTGGACGTTCTCATGGCTCCGGTGTGGACTGGATGGGTTCGTAAGGGGTGCTGCTTGATACGCCGGAGGGCGCCGCGGGTTTCGGCGCGCCTCCGCAACACGGCGCCCCGCGGCGCCAGGTGACCTCGATGGTGCTGTACGGATGCCCGCCCGGCTCCTCGTCGTAGGCGCGCGTTTGGGCCGTGGCGCGGTACTCCACGGAAACGCGTCCGTGCGCCACGCCCACCCCCCAGCGCGTCTGCCCCACGAACGGCCGGCGCGTCACGCGCGGCGGCCCGCCACCGAACGTGTTGCCGTCCAGGAACAGGTCGTGGGCCACCGCCTCGCCGCGCGCCTCGGCCAGCACGTACACCGACGTGCCCCGCAGCGCCCGCGTGGACCAGGGGTGCGCCAGCCGGGTGCCCGCGCGCAGCTGCGCCCCCGCGTGCGCCGACGTGCGCAGCGTCCCCGCCGACGCGCCCGCCCCGCCCGCCAGGTCCAGGGCGCGCACGCCGGCCACGCGCCACTCCGCCAGCCGCCGCTCCACGCCGTAGCGCACGGCCACGGCCGGCTCGAACGCGAGCTGGTGGCTCCATCCCACGGGCTCCCAGAAGCCCGCGACGTGGTGGTAGGCCTCCATCACCGGCTGGCCCAGCGACGGCTTGCCCGTGACACCCGCCTCCACGCCAAAGGTGTGGCGGGTCACGCCATCCACCACGCGCCCCGTCACGGCGGCGTACAGCCAGCCGGCGTAGGGGCGCTGCCCGGCCATGGGCTCGGGGGTGTCCAGCCGCGGCGAGTACAGCCGCTGTCCCATCTCCACCGTCGTCGACGCGCAGCCGGCCTCGGCGTCCGCGGCGTCGGCGTCGGCCACGCAGGGCGCCGCGGCCCCTGCCAGCCCCGTCCAGCCGCGCGACCCGTCCAGCTCCACGGCCACCCGGATGCCGTTGCTGTACTCGTAGTCGGGGCGCACGGCCATGGGGATCCAGAAGTTGTACGCGTCGTTGTCGCTGGTGAGCTGCAGCGCGCGCACCTGCTGCGCCCCCGCGGGGGCGCCCAGCATCAGCAACATGCACGAAAACGCGAGCGCGGCGGCTCGCGGCATCACGCGGTACGGCATCGGGATCGAACCGGAGGAGGGTACGGCGGCGGGACAGCGCTACAATCTGGCACCGGACGGCCGTTCCGTAAAGCGTCAGGGGCGGATCTCGATGGGCGTGCCGTCGGGGACCGCGCGCCAGATTTCATCCATCTCCCCGTTGGTGACGGCGATGCAGCCGTCCGTCCAGTCCACCAGGCGGTGCAGCCGGCCCATCCATCCCAGGCCGTTGGTGATGCCGTGCACCATGATCATCCCGCCCGGCGGCACCCCCCGCGCGCGCGCCCGGGCCGCGTCCGCCGAGTCCGGATAGGAGACGTGCAGCGACCGATGCGCGGCGCTGCGGGGATTGCGGTAGTCCAGCACGTAGCGCCCCTCGGGCGTCCGCTCGTCGCCTTCCTGCACCTTGTGGCCGGCGGGCGATGCGCCCAGCGACACCGCGTACGTCTTGAGTGGCTGGCCGCCGCGCAGCAGGGTGAGCGTGCGCGCGCGCTTGTCCACCACTACGTTGTCGGCGCGGGCGTCCCGCGGGAGCGGGGGCGCACCGGGCCGGCCGGCCCATGCCAGCGTGAGTGCCAGCGCGGCGGCGGCGGCCAGGCCGGTGAGCGCGAATCCCTTGCGTCTCACGGGATTACGATTGTGCAATGTGCCCGGTTCTTGCGCTTGGCGCGCGCCGGAACCTCTGGACAGGGGAGGATGCGATGCCGAAAGGCTGGAACAAGCACGACGAGAACATGTACGAGGCGATCAAGGAGAGCGAGCTTGATCGTGGGATGGACCAGGGGCGTGCGCAGGAGATCGCTGCGCGTACCGTGAACAAGAACCGCCGCCTGGAGGGCCGCTCCACCAACATGCACACGCAGGGCACGGGCAATCCCAACAGCGGCTACGAGGACCGTACGCGCGATGAGCTGTACAACATCGCGAAGAAGAAGAAGATCGCGGGCCGCAGCAAGATGACCAAGGACGAGCTGGTGAACGCGCTTCGCGCCCACTGAGCCTCGTCGTTTTCGCCTCTCCCGAGCGCGCGCCGGACCCGTTCCGGCGCGCGCTCGATTTTTCTATCCCCCCGCAGCTCCGCCCATCCAACGTGCTCCCAGGCTTGTTTTCCTGAGGGAGGCGCCGCCTGTTCCGTCCCGTGCGCCGGTCTTTGGCGCCGACCGAAGGATCTACCGTCCCGTGCCCGACCGCAGCCGTCACGCGCCGAACTCGCCCGCCGCTGATGGCGATCGTGAAATGCGGCGAATTGTGCGGGTGGACGGCACCCAGATCCCGGCGAATGAATTCGCGGCAATGAACCCGCGATGTCGGCCTTCGCCGACAGGTCCGGCACGGGCGAGTGCCGTGGGGTACGCGGGGGATCGTCAGGCCGGGGGCAGACTTTAGGCGCGGGAGCGGGTTACGGGCGCGGGCTGGGTTTTCTCCCCTCTTCGCGCGCAGTTTGCGCGGGGAGGGCGGGGGAGGGGGCCTCGCCGGTGCACAGATTCTCCTTGCCTCCACGAAGTTCTCCCCCTCCCTCCGCGGAGCGGGGGAGGGGGCTCCCGCCCGGTGCATCCCATCCGCCAATCGTGCTGGATCTCCGCCACCGCCTTCGCCTGCGCGGGCACGGACGGCGACGACAGCGGCAGCTTCAGGCCGCGATCTCGCGGACCGTCGTCATCCCCAGCAGCGTGCGGCGCACGTAGACGGGCACCATGGCGCGCCGCCAGTCCGGATCCACGATCAGGTTCTCCAGCGGATGGCACTGCTTGAACGCTTGCTGCGCCACGCCCTCCACCGCGTCCGCCAGCCGCTGCCCCACGGCGACCTTGTCCAGCCCCGACACCACGCGCGGCCGCGACCCCAGCGCCGACACCACGAGCGAGATGCGCTGCACCACGTCGTCCCCATCCACCTCCGCCGCGGCGGCGATGGAAAGGAGGGGGAAGTCGATGGAATTGCGCTGGCGCACCTTGGTGTACCCCGTGCGGACGTTCTCGCCGGGGAGGGGGATGCGCACGCGGGCCACCAGCTCGTCGCGGCGGCGCACCGTGTTCCACTTGCCGTCGGCGATGAAGAACGGGTCCACGCCCAGCGTGCGGGTGCCGTCCGCCGAGACCACGTCCACCTGCGCGCCCAGGGTGATGAGCGCGGGCACCGTGTCGGCGGAGTGGGCGGCCACGCACTTCTTGCCCGTGCGCGTCACGTGGCACACGTCACCGCCCAGCTTGAGGCAAAAGCCCAGCGCCTCGCGCCAGAAGTAGCTCTGGTTGTAGTAGGTGCAGCGCGTGTCCAGGCACAGGTTGCCGCCGATCGTGCCCTGGTTGCGGATCTGCGGCCCGGCCACCTGCCCCGCGGCCTGCGCCAGCGACGGCATCGTCTGCCGCACCAGCGGGCTGCGCGCCACCTCCGACAGCGTGGTGCACGCGCCGATCACCAGCTGCGTGGCGTCCGGCGAGCCGGTGGCCACGGGCCGGTCCTCGGCGTCCGCCATCCAGATGCCGTGCAGCTCGCGCACGCCCTTGAGCGCCACCAGGTGGCGGGGCATGAACAGCTTGTGCTTCATGTTCGGCATGAGGTCCGTGCCGCCCGCGATGGGCATGGCGTCCTCGTGCTCGCGCAGAAAGGCGGCGGCTTCGTCCAGGGTGGACGGGCGGTGGTACGCGTACTCGTGAAGGCGGAGCATCGTGCACGCTGCGGGTGAGCGGACGTCCCGTACGGAAGCGGGGAAGATACGGCCTGACGGCGCGGGATTCCAGATGCGGGGGTGAGACTCGTCGCTGCGCGACGGGGCCCTCTCCCCCGCCAGCCTTTTTGCTCGTTCCTCGCAACGGCTGGCGACCCCTCCCCCAACTTCGGGGGAGGGGTTGGGCGCGGGTCGGGTCCTCGCCCATGACCCGGGTCCACCCCGCACGAAATTTCTCCCCCTCCCGCCCGCGAAGCGGGGGAGGGGCCGGGGGGAGGGGGCTCCCCGCCGGTGCACCGGCTCCGCCAACCAGCACAAAACAAAACTCCCTCCCCCGCGCCGTGTGCGGGGGAGGGTCGGGGAGGGGGGCGCTCCGCTGCCGGCGCGATCTTCAACCCGTCCTGGATCTCCCCCTACCCCAGCGGCAGCCGCAGCACGAACTCCGCGCCCGCGCCGCCTTCCCGATCCACCGATGCCCCATCCTTCGATGCCCCATCCACCGATGCCCCATCCACCGGGGCCCGACCCACCGATGCCCCATCCACCGAGGCCGCGTCCCGCACCTCGATGTCTCCGCCCAGGCGGCGGGCCAGCTGGCGGGCGATGGTCAGCCCCAGCCCCGTGCCGCGGTTCAGCGAATCGCTGCGCGCGTCGTCGCCGATCTGCTCGAATGGCGCGAAGATGCGCTCGCGGTCGCCCGCCGGCACGCCGGGGCCCGTGTCCGCCACGCAGATCTCCATCCATCCCCCCGTCACGGTCCGCGCCTCCAGCCGCACGCCGCCCCGCGACGTGAACTTGATGGCGTTCCCCAGCAGCGCCGTCACGATCTGCCGCAGCCGCTCGGGGTCCGTCTCCACGGTGGGCAGGCCGGCGGGCAGGTCCAGCGAGAACGCCAGCCGCTTGGCCTCCGCCTGCTGCAGCAGGTGCGGCAGCATCCCGGGAAGGAGCACCGCCAGGTCCACCGTGGAATGGAAGATCGGCAGGCGGTCGATCTCCACGGTGGTGAGCAGCAGCACGTCGTCCACCAGCCGCGCCAGGTGCTCGGCGCACACGCTGGCCCGCTCGCTGGCCCGGGTGGCGCCGGCGGGGACCGGACCGTAGGTGTGCGTGGCCAGCAGGTGCGTGTAGCCCACGATGGCGTTCAGGGGCGTGCGCAGCTCGTGGCTCACGGCGGCAAAGAAGCGGCTCTTGGCCCGGCTGGCCTCTTCCGCCTCCGCCGCCAGCCGCGCCAGCTCCACCTCGCGCGCGATCCGCTCCGTCACGTCCTCGAAGAGCATGGACACGCCGCCGTCCGGCAGCGGGTGGATGGACACGTCGAAGCAGCGGCCCCGGAACACGCGCCCCACGGGGTAGAGCGCCTGCAGGTGGCGGGGCTCGCGGTCCGCCATGGTGGTGCGGATGGCCTCGCCCAGGTACGCCGGCTCGGACGGGAAAATGCCCCACAGCTCCACGCCCAGCGCCCGGTCGCGGCGCAGGGACACCAGCACCTCGGCGCTGCGGTTCACGTACACGATCTTCCACTCGCGGTCCACGGCGATGAAGCCGTCGCGGATGGATTCCAGCAGCTGGTCGTACTGGTCGGCCACGCGCTGCTCGGCCGTGGAGTCGCGCACGTGCAGCGCCACCCCGCCCTCCAGCGGCGTGGCGTGGACGGACAGGTGGCGCACGAACAGCTCGCGGTCGTTCAGCAGCGTCAGCCGCAGCACGGCGCCCTCCTCGGCCACGCGGGCCAGGCGCTCACGCACGCGCGGGTCGCCCGCGCCCGGGACCACGTCCCAGAGCGCGCGGCCCATCGCCTCTGCGCGGGCGACGCCGAACAGCCGCTCGGCGGCGGCGTTCCAGTAGGTGACGCGGTAGTCGGCGTCCGCGATGCAGAACCCGTCGGCCAGGGCCTCCAGGGCTGCATGGCGGGGGACCTCCACCGATGCAGACACGACGGTCACGGCGTACTCCATGCTCGCGCGCCGGGACGGCGCGGCGGAAAGCGGCGAGGCCGCCGCACGGTACGTGCCGCCGGCCGCGCCGGACGCATCAGACCCGGCGCCGTTCGCGATTGTTCCGCACGCGGCGCCAGAGGACCGGTCCCGGAGGCGCGATTCGTTAGCGGCGGGCAAACCCGGCCCCGGGCGTCCACGCCGCGATCTCCGGCGCGGACGCCGCCGCCAGCGCCGTGCGCAGCATCACCCGCCCCTGCTGCACGGCGCCCCGGTAGTCCCATCCCTCGGCATAGGAATCCGACGGCTGATGGTAGTGCGTGGAAACGAACGCGTCGTACCACTGCTGCCCCCATCCCTCCGGCCGCCCCTCGAAGGTCAGCCCGTGGTCCAGCGCCAGCGCGGGGACGCCGGAGCGGGCCAGGGGAAAGTGGTCCTGCCGGTAGAACATTCCCTGCTCCGGGTGCGGGTCGGGGTTGATGGTCATCCCCTCCGCCTCCGCCGCGGCGCGCACGGTATCCCCCAGGGTCGACCGGTCGGCGCCCAGCGGCGTCAGGTCGCGCGTGCGCCCCTGCAGGTTCGCGCCGTCCACGTTCAGCGCCGCCGCCGTGGAACGGAGCGGAAAGAGCGGATTCCGCGCGTACCACTCCGCCCCCAGCAGCCCCGACTCCTCCGCCGTCGTGGAGACGAAGAGCAGCGGCCGCGCCGGGCGCGTCTCCATCCCCGCGATGGCCTCGGCGATGGTCAGCAGCAGCGCCACGCCGCTCGCGTTGTCGTAGGCGCCGGCGTGGATGGACTCCGTGCCGTCCGCCGCCTGCCGCACGCCCAGGTGGTCGTAGTGCGAACTGAGGATCACCGGCTCGTCCGCGTGCCCCGGCTCCGCGCCCGGCAGCAGGCCCACGACGTTGGCCGTCCGCACGGATTGCACCTCGCTGCGGACGGAGGCGCGCACGCGGATCCCCGTGTCCAGCGGCCGGAACCCCGGCGTGTCGGACTGGGCCACGAGCGCCGCCAGGTCGTGCCCCGCGCGGGCCAGCAGGTCGCGCGCGACGGATTCGCCGATCCACCCCTTGATCTGGAGCGGGAACTCCGGCGTGCCGGCCAGGTCGAACTGCTGCCCCGTGTTGGAGGTCCGCACCACGCGCCAGGGATAGCCCGCGGACGCGTCCGTGTGGATGAGGATGGCGCCCGCCGCCCCGCGCCGCGACGCCTCCTCGAACTTGTAGGTCCAGCGCCCGTAGTAGGTCAGCGTCCGCCCCCCGAAGAAGTCCGGCGTGGCCTCCGTGCCGGGATCGTTCACGCGGAGGAGCAGCACCTTGCCGCGTACGTCCACGTCCTTGAAGTCGTCCCAGCTCCACTCCGGGGCCGTGATCCCGAACCCGGCGAATACGAGCGGGGCATCGGTTTCCACCGCCGTCTCGGGGACGCCGGCCTCCAGCACGTACTCGTCCTCGTACGCGGGCTCCATCGCCCCCTGGGGCGTGTGGAACGCCAGGGTGGGATGGGGCGTGAGGCCCACCATGGGCACCTCCTGCAGGTACGACCCGCCCGCCGCCGGCTCCAGCCCGATGCGCTGGAACTGGCTGCGGATGTACTCCATGGCCAGCGTGCCGCCGCGGGTGCCGGGCGCGCGCCCCTCCAGCAGCGGGTGGGCCAGAAAGCGCAGGTGGGCGTCGATGGTCTCGGGGCGGATGCGCGCGAGGGCGCGGTCCAGCGCTTCGGTGTCGATGGGCGGCATTCAGCGTTCGGTGAGCGAGTAGCGTTCGCCGGCGGCCGGTTGGGCGCGGCCGGTATCGGTCAGGTGCGCCAGGATGGCGCGCAGCGAGCCTTCCGCCGCGCCCCGGAGCGCCGGGTGCAGCGCATCGCCGTAGACGCGGTCGATGAGCGCGCCGGGTGCCGCCGGTCCCTGCCGCAACGCCCGGACCACCTGGTCGATGCGCGCGGCGCGGTGGGCGCGGTAGCGTCGGACGGCCTCCCCCCCGTCCGCGATCGGGGGGCCGTGGGCGGGGTGGATGACGGACGGCCGCAGCGCCTCCAATCGATCGAGAGACGCGTGGTACTGCGTCAGGTCGCCTTCCGGCGGCGCCACGAGCGTGGTGTCGCCGCCGCCCATGAACATGTCGCCGGCGATCAGCGCGCGCTCGTGCTCCGGCGGCCCGCCCGTCCACAGGAAGCAGACGTGCTCCGGCGCGTGCCCTGGCGTGGAAACCACGTGCAGAATGCCGGCGTCCGTGGCGATCTGCTCGCCGTCGCGCAGCCATTCCGTAACCACTTCCTGCAGGGGGACGCGGGCGCCCGCCGCCATGCGGATGGGCGCCCCCGTGCGCGCCGTGAGCAGCCCCGCGCCCGCCGCGTGGTCCGGGTGCCCGTGCGTGAGCAGGATGACGTCCGGCGTGCGGCCGTCCAGCGCGCGGACGATGGCGTCCAGGTGCGCCGGGATGTCCGGCCCCGGGTCGATGACCGCCGCCCGCTCCCGCCCCACGATGAACGTGCGCGTGCCGTCCAGCGTCATGGGCGACGGGTTGGGGGCCAGGAGGGTGGTCAGCATGGGCGGTGGATGGAAGGATTCGGTCGGTGGACGTGGATCGGTGGATGTAGTTCAAGATCGCGCCGGCAGCGGAGCGCCCCCCTCCCCGACCCTCCCCCGCAAACGGCGCGGGGGAGGGAGAGGAGCTCGTGCACGAAGGCGAAGTCCCTGCGCCGGCGGGGCGCCCCTCCCCCGGCCCCTCCCCGCGCAAACTGCGCGCGGAGAGGGGAGACCTGACGGTCTCGGCACCGAACTGCCATTCCGAGGGAGCACGGACGGCCCCACGAGCCGCACATCTCCCGCGCGCGACCGGGGACTCTGCTCCCCCCGCGCTCGCGGCGGGCTCCCGCGCCGGCACTCCTCTCCCGGCCCGACGATCCCCGGCGTACCCCACGGCACTTTCCCGTGCCGGACCTGTCGGCGAAGGCCGACATCACGTTTTCGGTGCCGCGAATTCATTCGCCGGGTCTCGATGCCCGCCACTGCTGCACATCTCCCGCGCGCGACCGAGATGCCGTCTCCGCCCGCGCTCGCGGCCGGCTCCCGCGCCGGCACTCCGCTCCTGGCCCGACGATCGCCCGCGTACCCCACGGCACTCGCCCGTGCCGGACCTGTCGGCGAAGGCCCGGCGAAGGCCGACATCACGTTTTCATTGCCGCGAATTCATTCGCCGGGTTTCGGTGCCCGCCACCGCTGTACCTCACCCGCGCGCGACTGGAGATATGTCTCCCCGCGCTCGCGGCCCGCGACGCGCACGAACCACGCCCATGCCGCAGAGCGCACCGTGCACGCGCGCAGGCCTCGTCCCGTGCGGTCGCATCTTCGGCCCGCAGGCCGGGGACGGAGCCCGGAGGGGTTCCCAATCGGGAGAAAGGGTCCGATCTTGTGAAGCCTCGCGCGGTTGGCGGGGCTTTCGCTTTGGGAGGGCGGCCCCGGCCGCCGGCACGCTACAGCTTTTTGCTTTTTCGCATGCGCATCTACGCCATCTCGGACCTGCACACGGACTTTCGCGCCAACCGCGAGGCGCTGGAGCGCGCCCCCATGAGCGGGCACCGCGACGACGTTCTCATCGTGGCCGGCGACGTGGCGGACTCGGAGACGGTCATCCGCGAAACGCTGGAGATGCTGGCCGGCCGCTTTCGCGAGGTGTTCTTCGTCCCCGGCAACCACGAGCTGTGGGTGCGGGGCGAGGAGCGCGACAGCATGGAGAAGTTCCGCGCCGTGCTGCGCATCTGCGACCAGGCGGGGGTGCGCACGCAGCCCGCGCGCGTGGGCGACGCCTGGGTAGTGCCGCTGTTCTCCTGGTACGACCCCTCGTTCGACGTGCACGGCGAGGGCGCGGAAGACGAGCTGGAGGCGTGGGCCGACCGCTACTTCACCCGCTGGCCAGCCGGCGTGGAGCGCGTGGACACCGCGTTCCTGGAGATGAACGAGCCGCACGTGCGACCGTACGACGGCCCCGTGATCACCTTTTCGCACTTCGTCCCGCGGCCGGAGCTGGTGCCGCCCGTGCAGTACCTGCGCTTTCGCGGGCTGCCGCTCGTGGCCGGGTCGCTGGGCATCGAGACGCAGATCCGCCGCATCCAGCCGCGGGTGCACGTCTTTGGGCACACGCACATCCCCGAGGACCGGGTGATGGACGGCGTGCGCTACGTGCAGAACCACTTTCGCACCGAATCCATCCCCCGCAGTCCCCTCAAGCTTGTGTGGACGAGCGCCGAGACGGAGTTCGAGACGCCGATGTTCTGCTGACGGTGCCCGCGCTCGCCGCCCTGGCCGCCTTCCTGGACGAGACGACGGATGCGCGCGCCTTTCCCGGCGAGCCGCCGACCGTCTTCATCGCATCCGATCGCCCCGTTCGGCGGCTGGGGCTGGGGCTGGCGCTGGAGCCCGGGCCGGGGCTGGCGGGGTGGGTGGATGCGGATCGCCTGGACGCCGTCTTTCTCCACCGCCCGTGGGGTGTGGCGGATGTCGGACTCCCCGCGGACGTCGGCGTCCTGGCCTCGCACGCGCCCTTCGACCATCGGCTGACCGTCGGCGCCAACCCGGACCTCGCGCGCGACCTGCACCTGCGCGATCCGCATCCCTTCGGCGACAAGGACGGCCGGCCGCTGGGGATGATTGGGGACGTGGAGGCGGCGGATCCGGCGCTCCTCATCGCCCGCATCACCGACCTGTTCGGCGGGGTGGATGACGTGCTGCCGGGGCGCGCGGAATCCATCCGCCGCATCGCCCTGGCCGGCGCGATGACGGATGCGATGGTGCGGGAGGCGGCGGCGCGCGGGGCGGGGCTGTACGTCACGGGGCAGCTGCGGCAGCCGGGGCTGCGCGCGGCGGCGGAGACGGGGATCGGCATTGTGGCCGTGGGGCACGCGCGGAGCGAGGTGTACGGCCTGCGGCTGCTGGCGGCGGCGATCGAAAGGCGGTTCGCGGGAGGGGTGGCGTGCGTGCTCGATCCCCGCGGCACCGGTCCTGCCCATCCACCGTGCAGGGACGGCCATCCACCCGCACCCATCCAACCGTGACCAGCCAGCGGCCCGTGAACCCCCCTCCGCCCGTGAGTACCCCCGACGACCGGACGCCGAAGCGCGAGGGTGCCCTGCGGCGGCTGGATTCGCTCAGCTTCGTGCTGGACAACTCCATCCGCGTGCCGGGGACCAACGCCCGCTTTGGCGCGGACGCCATCATCGGCCTGATCCCCGGCTTTGGCGATGCGGCGGGGGCGCTGATGTCCGCGTACATCGTGCTGCAGGCGGCGCGGCTGGGGGCGCCCGTGCCGTCGCTCGCGCGCATGCTGCTGAACGTGGGGATCGAGGCGCTGTTCGGCGCCGTGCCCGTGCTGGGCGACCTGTTCGACGCGGCGTTCAAGGCCAACGCGCGCAACGTCGCCATCCTGCGCAGCGAGGTGGAGCGCAAGGGGAGCACCGCGAAGTCCAGCAAGGCCGTCGTGTTCGCCGTGCTGATCGCGCTGATCGTGATCCTGGGCGGGATCGGCTGGCTGGCGTTCGTGGTGCTGCGGACGCTCTGGCAGGCCATCACCTGACTCGCCGTCCGTCCCC
>DATING010001092.1:0-1989 GCA_035474555.1 Longimicrobium sp.
CTGCAGTTCCCGCCCGGAACTCCGTCCATCTCTCGCCCACTTGACGACTTTTCCCCGCCGAACGGTTGCGCAACCCCGCTGGATCAACGATCTTCGGCGCAATCACAGCACCCGGCGATTCCCGCCCGACCCGTACTCCATGAGCCTCTCAGCGCGCATTCCGCTCCTCGCGATCGCCGCGGCCGCAACCGTGGCGGCGTGCGAGCGGGAGCCCGTGGTGGAAACCCAGCCCACGCCCCTGGCCCAGCCCGCCTTCCAGTATCCCGAGGAGCTCTGGGACGCCGGGGTGGAGGGCAAGACCGTGCTGGCCCTCCACGTAGACACGGCGGGCGGCGTGGACTCGGTGCGCGTGGAGACGCCCAGCCGGCACCCGGCGTTCGACTCCGCGGCCATCGCCGGCACGGACTCGCTGCGCTTTCAGCCGGCCCGGCGCGACGGAACGCCCATCCCCAAGTGGGTGCTGCTCCCCGTTGAATTCGAGATCACCGCGGCAAACCCGGCGGCACCCGCCGACACGGCCGCGGGGCAAGCCCTTACGCAAGAATGACCGACTCCGTCCTGGACACCGCCTTCGCGCGCCCGCGCCACCAGCGCCCGTACGACAACGTGCTGGGCACCATCGGCTGGACGCCCCTCATCCGCCTGAACCGCGTGGCGGAGGGCATCCGCACCCCCGTGTACGGCAAGGCCGAGTTCTACAACCCGGGCGGCAGCGTAAAGGACCGCATCGGGCCCGCCATCATCGAGGCGGCCGAAGAGGCGGGGACGCTGCGCCCCGGCGGCACCATCGTGGAAGGCACCAGCGGCAACACGGGCGTGGGGCTGGCCCTGGCCGCCGCCATCAAGGGCTACCGCTGCATCTTCACCATCCCCGACAAGATGAGCCAGGAGAAGGTGCGCCTGCTCAAGGGCTTCGGGGCCGAGGTCATCGTGACGCCCACCGTGGCGCCCGACCACCCGGAGTACTACGTCACGGTCGCCAAGAACATCGCCAAGGCCACGCCCAACGCCCTGCTGGCCAACCAGTTCTACAACCAGGCCAATCCCCGGGCGCACTACCGCACCACGGGGCCGGAGCTGTGGGAGCAGACGGAGGGGCGCATCACCCACTTCGTCTCGGCGTCGGGAACGGGCGGCACCATCACGGGCGTGGGCCGGTTCCTCAAGGAGCGCAAGCCGGAGGTGCGCATCATCGGCGGCGACCCGGTGGGATCGATCCTGACCGAGTACGCGCGGACGGGTGTGCTGGTGCCCGGACAGCCGTACAAGGTGGAAGGGATCGGGGGCGACAAGATCCCCGAGACGCTGGACATGTCCATCGTGGACGAGTGGCGCTCCGTGGACGACCGCACGTCCATGACCATGGCCCGCCGCCTCACCCGCGAGGAAGGGCTGTTCGTGGGCGGATCCACGGGGCTCATCGTCCACGTGGCGCTGGAGGTGGCGCGCGAGGTGGACGATCCCGACGCGCTGGTGGTGTGCCTGCTGTGCGACACGGGCGAGCGCTACCTGTCCAAGGTGTTCAATGACGAGTGGATGCGCGAAAACCGGATGCTGGAGCCCGGGCGCATCTCCGCCGGCGACGCGCTGGCGGGCAAGGAAGCGGGCGCGCCCCGGGACCTGGTGTCGGTGGCCCCCGAGACCCCCGTGCGCCAGGCGCTGGGGCTCATCCACTCGCACAACGTGTCCACGCTCCCCGTGGTGTCGGAGGGCGACTGCGTGGGGCACCTGTCGGAGAGCACGGTGATGGGGCGCGTCTTCGAGGACACCAAGGTGCTGGACCAGTCGGTGCAGCACGTGATGGAGGCGCCGCTGCCCGTGGTGGACGCGCACGTGGACCTGGCGGGGATCACCCGCCTGCTGTCGCGGCAGAACCCCGCCGTGCTGGTGCGCCGCGGGGGCAAGCTGGCCGGCATCATCACCCGCTACGACGTGCTGCGCTACATCACCGACGGCCGCTGACGGGACCCGGCCATCCGCCGGAGGGGC
>DATING010001093.1:0-8793 GCA_035474555.1 Longimicrobium sp.
CGCGGGTGGGATCGGCCGCCGTGGCGGTGCCGGCGGCGCTGGAGCTGGGGATGCCCGCGCGCTCCGGCGATCCCGTGTTCGGCCGCATCCACCACCTGGGCGGGGCGGCGGCCACCATCCCCGCGGGGACGGTGACGCTCACGTTCGACAGGCCGGTGGACGCGTCGCTCGTGCAGGTGCTGCCGGAGGTGGACGCGCGGCTGGCCGTGTGGCTGGCGGACGGCGCCGGGCGGCCGCTGCGGATGCAGGGCACGGTGCCCACGGTGTGCACGGGGGAGCCGTTCCGCATCCGCGCCACGCTCCTGTCCCCCCAGGGCGACACGCTCGTCCGCCGGGTGCGCGCGGGGAGCCCGTTCCGGCTGGAGGCCGTCTACGGCGGGCGCACGGTTCCGCTCGCGGCGGCGGGCGGCTGGTTCGAGGCGAGCGTCCCCGCGCTGGCGGGCGACAGCACCATCTCCGTCTCCGCGGCGTATCCCGGCTACTTCCAGTACCGCTCGCAGATCTACACCGTGCGCGGCGAAGACTGCCGGCCGCGCGTGCTGGGATGGCGTGCCTCCGCGCCCTGGTCCGCGAAGGTGACGGAGCTGGATGGGGCACCGCCCGTCGACGTGATTCCCACGGTGGACGGCGCGCCGGTGTCCGCGGCGGAGCTGGAGCAGTGGACGCTCGAGCGGACGGATGACGGAAAGCTCCCCGTAGACATCGAGCGGACGGCGCAGGGATGGCGCCTGCGCCCGAAGACGCGCTGGGGCCTGGCCTGCTGCACGCCGACGGGCGTCATCCCCATCCAGCTGGAAGCGAAGTCGCCGAACGCGCGGGAGCCGGTGCTGCGCAGGACGGTGGAGTTGGACGTCCGGGACGTGGGATTCTGGAAGAAGTGCGGCTGGCTGGTGCTGCTGGTACTCGCGGCGATCCTTCTCGTGACGTACATCTTTCTGCTCCTGCGCAAGCGGCGCTTCTGCAAGGGGAGCGAGATCGTGTACGAGCGCATCACGCCCCTGGCGCGCGGCCGGCCGCAGACGGAAGCGCTGGTGGGCAAGAGTTGGTTCGTGCGGATGCTCGTCCCCACCCCGGCCGAGAGGACGACGGTGGTGGAGGTTACGTTCGAGCCCGGGACCCGCTGCGGGCACATCGTCATCCCCCCCGAGGCGCAGACGGACCAGATGTACGTCTCGGGAGAGCACATCGAAGACCCGGGCCGGCGCCCCGTGCGCGTGGCCCAGGGCGACTCGCTGGAGATCCGCCGCGGCGGCGGCCGGCGCGACGTATACACGTATCAAGTCCACTGACCGGGAGACGGCCCTCATGTCCGAAGTACCGACCCTGCTGATCGGCCTCGGCGGCATTGGATCGCGCGTGGTAGACCAGGTCTACGGGTGGATCCCCGACGAGCGCCGCGCCAGCGTGGCCGCCCACGCGTTCGACACCAACGTCAACGACATCGGCAAGCTGCGGAACCTGCAGGGCGCCGTCACGCAGACCAGCGAGCGCTGGACGGTGGGCCAGTACCTGCACCGCGCCGACCCGCTGGTAAGGGAGTGGTTCCCCCACGAGCAGCCGGAGCTGCAGCGCAAGCTGCTCACGGAGGGCGCCGGGCAGATCCGCGCCGTCAGCCGCCTGGGCTACCGCGCGGCCATGGAGACGGGTCACCTGCACGGGCTGGAGCGGCAGATCGCCACCATCTTCCGCGCGCGCGGCGAGGAGCAGATCAACAGCGTGCGCGTGATGATCGTCAGCTCGCTGGCCGGCGGCACGGGCGCGGGGATCTTCCTGCAGACGGCCATGTACCTGCGCGAATTGTTCGAGGTGAGCTTCGGGCGCAGCAACGTGCTCGTGCGCGGCGCGTTCGTGCTGCCGGACACGCTCATCAAGTCGCGCGTGCTGGACGAGAACGAGTGGGACAGCGTGCGCGCCAACGGCTACGCCAGCCTCAAGGAGCTCAACGCCATCACGCTCAACGCGGCGGGCGTGCACTCGCAGGTCACCATCGAGATGGAGTACCGCCCGGGGCAGACGGACGCGTACGGGCGGCAGAGCCTGGCCATCACCCCCCGACAGCTGCCGTACGACTTCGTCTTCCTGTACGATTTCGAGAACACGCGCGGCGAAAACCTGGGCGCCTTTGCCAACTACGCCGACCAGGTGGCGCAGACGGTCTACCTGCAGCTGTTCACCCCCATCGCGGCGGGCAACTTCAGCCAGGAAGACAACCAGATCCTGTCGCTCATCGGCAACCAGGGGCGCAGCCGCTACTGCGGCGCGGGCGTGGCGCGGCTGCTGTATCCCTATCCCGACATCGTGGAGTACGCGTCGCTGCGGTGGACCACGGACGCGCTCTCGGACCAGTGGCTCAAGCTGGACGCCGACTTCGAGGGCGAGTACCGGCAGTACGAGCGCGACCTGCAGGGCGGCGTGGCCCGCGAAGAGCCGAAGATCGCCGCGCGCTACACCTGGCTGCTGGACAACCTGGCCTCCGGCGACCGCCCCGACGCGTTCTTCCAGGACGTCTTCCGCAGCACGCGGATGCTGGACGAGAAGGGCAAGACGGCGGATCCCAAGTCCGCGCTCTTTTTGGCCGCGGTGGAGCAGGAGATCGAGCGGGTGCTGCGCGAGGACCAGACGCTGGCCCAGGCCGAGGCGGACTGCCGCATCGACGAGGGGCGGCTGGAAGACAAGGACCGCGTGCGCCACGAGGTCATCCGCGTGGAAGAGGCGCTGATCACCTACCAGCAGCACGTCACCCGCGCCGTCAACGAGTACAAGACGTTTCTGCTCAACCAGGTTCTCCTGCAGGACTGCGACGCGCCCACGGGCATGCAGGGGCAGGACTACCGGCTGAACACCTGGCTGCTGGGCAAGCCCGAGCCGCTGCACCCGGTGGCCGTGCGCTACGTCCTGTACCAGCTCACCATCGCCCTGGACGAGCGGGTGCGCGCGCTCACGGTGGAGAACGAGCAGCTGCTCACGAGCGTCCGCCGTTACGAGCAGACCTTCGACCTGCCGGAGACGGAGGGGCAGGTGGAGACGGCGGAAGACCGCGTGCGCCGCGCCCTGCAGCAGCCGTTCTACAAGGCGCTCATCCGCAACGAGTTCAAGGAGCTGCGCGACGAGTACCTGGACAAGTCGCAGCGGCAGCTCCGCTCGCTCACGCGCTTCAAGCTGGAGCGGCTCAAGGAGCTGGTGTTCGCGGCGCTGCTCAAGGGGATCCGCGAGATGCTGGACGAGTGGGAGCGCTACTTTCGCAACCTGCGGGAAACGCGCAACCACCTGATGGACGAGCTGAACCAGCGCGCCGTGGAGCACGAGCGCAGCGGCGACCCCACGCGCCAGTTCGTGCTCGGCACGAAGGCGCACAAGGAGCAGCTGTGGGACGGCATCCGCATGGGGCTGGTGAGCCGCGCCATGCCCGTGGACATCGCCCGGCAGATCTACCTGGGCCACTACCGCCGCTTTTGCGAGCGCACCCGCGGCGGGCGCGTGGCCGAGCAGCGCCCGGAAAAGACGGAGCAACTCTTCCGCGACGACGTGCTCGCGTGGTGCCGCAAGGAAGTGCTGAAGCAGGACGCCCTGCAGCTGAACGTGGTCCGCGCGCTGCGCAAGGAAGCGGAGCTGGCGGGGGCGGATGACGACGGGCCGCACGTGGCCTCGCGCGTGGGGCAGATGACCAACCTGGCGCGGCCGTGGATCCCGGAAGTCTCGGGCGCGGCGGAGATCCACTTCTGGGGGATGCACCCGGACGCCACGGCGGAGCTGTCCGGCGCGCAGCGCAACGAGCTGTTCGGCTCGCAGCTGCTGGACGATCCCGCATTCAGCGCCTACCAGGTGGTGCGCTACCGCGCCCACTACGGGCTCAAGGTGGAGGACCTGGCCAAGTTCTCGTCCGGCGACCCGTCCACCTCGCAGCCCGTGGGCGCGTACTTCAAGTCCTACGACGACCGCATCGCCCGGCTGAACAGCACGGGGAACACGGTCACGCCGCACCTGGACAAGCGCTGGCACCTGCCGGCCTTCATGCCGGACCTGAACCCGCGCAAGGTGCAGGAAGACGAGCAGAAGATCGACCGGGCGTGGCTGCTGGGACTCATCCACGGCTTCCTGCGGGTGGTAGACCGCGACCTGCAGCCCGTGTGGGAGTTCAGCCGCGAGGGCAAGCTGAGCCCCGTGGTCACCCGCGGCGCGCCCACGCCGGGCCGCCTGCAGCCGCTGAACGATGCCCTGCGCCACAACCCCGCCATCGTGGGCCACACGCTGGAGCGGGCCGCGGCGGAGCAGGAGCAGGACCGCGCGAAGCACCCGGCGGCCATCCAGGAGCACCGCTTCGTCAAGGGATGCGTGGCGCCCGTGGGGCTCGGAAAGGGCGGGAGCAACATCCTGGACCTGGTGTGCCGCTACGCGGAGGGCACGGCGCCGAGCCCCGAGCTGGAGCGGGAGCAGGAAGAAACGCTGGCGCTGCTGCTGGACGAGATCGAGCAGTACTTTCTGCGCGTGTACGGCCCGCAGCAGGGGCGCACGGCGCGCGAGGCGGCGGCGGCGTTCATCGAGCACCTGGCGGGCGCGGCACCCACGTACACCAACGCGGACCGCGACAGCTACCAGTTCCAGCACTGGTCAGCCATCGTCCAGGCCAAGCTGGGCCAGCTGCGGGGGTAGTAACACCTGGGCCGGAAAACGACGTTCGCACGCAGGGGTGAACGGAGGACCGATTCTGACGGGCGGCAGTCTCTGCGTCTCTTCTTTTTCCTCTGCGTCTCTGCGTGAAACGGTTTTTCGCCTGGACGAGCACGATTGCCCCGAGTGTTGCTGCCGTCCTCGCGTGGGCTGGCTTTCAAGGCAGTTCACGCAGAGACGCAGAGACGAACCGAGAGACGCAGAGAAAAGACGAGGGGTAGCCGAGACATGCCGTACCGTTTCTGAGTTGCTTCTCTGCTGGCGGGTGAGACCACTGTTTTCCGGATCGGACATACGTTGAAGACGTTCCTCATCGACCTTCACGGCGGGCTGGCCCGGCTGGGGCCCGCCGTCCCCCTGCTCTACCCGTACCGGGCGGCGGGGGAGATGGAGGTGCTGCTGGAGGCCGGCAAGCGCGACCTGCGCGAGCTGGCGGAGGGCGTGCGCGCCTCCCTGCTGCGCGACTGGCAGCCGAAGGTGCAGCTCGTCTTTTTGATCGACATCGCGTCCGGCGGATTGATCGATCCCGTGAACCGCATCCGCACGGAGTTCGTGGGGACGCTGGCGTCGCGGGGAATCCAGCCGGCCCGCATCGTCGTCATCGCGGCGGATTCGCTGGCGCGCGAGGCCAACACGGGCGCGCCGCAGGAGCCCGCCGCCCGCGCCGCCTGGGAGCGCGACTCGGCCGCCATGTCGGCGGAGGGGAACCATCCCCTGGAAGACGTGCTGGTGCTGCGCTTTCCCCTGCGGCGCGCGCCGGAGCCCGTCTTTCAGCAGCACCTGGTGCAGCTCGTCTACCTGGTGGCGGCCATCGCGGAGATGGAGGACGGGACGGACGTGCGGCGCGAGCGGCTGTACACGGTGGACGGCGTGGCGCTGGACGCGGCGGAGGTGCACGCGTGGATGGCGCACTACGACCGCTGCCTGGCCCACGCGCAGCGCGGGGTGGAGCACGCCCTGGCGCACCCCGATCCCGTGGAGCTGCAGCTCATCCAGGACGCGGACTGCGGCTGCTCGCGCGTGCTGGAGACCGTGGAGGTGGGGCAGAAGTCGTACGGCTGGCTGCGCGGCGGGGACGACGTGGCGGGGTGGCGCTTCTGGTGGCAGGAGACCGGCCGCACGCTGGCCGCCCACGCCGCCGCGGGGGAGGCGGTGGTGCACGGGTGCATGAAGGACTGGCGCACCCGCCGCTTCGAGACCACGGCGCGCCCCGTCCCGGACGTGACGGAGTTCGCGGCGGAGCTGCGCGAGCGGCTGCACACGGCCCGCCGCGCCCTGGCAAAGGAGTCGCAGCCGCGCTGGGACACGCCGGACTGGGAGCAGGAGATGCAGCGCCTGACGCCGCGCGTGCACGGGCTCATCGAGGCGCGTCCGCGGCCGCAGGCGTTCTGGGTGTTCACCGCGGCGATGCTCGTGCTGCTTTCCGCCCCCCTCCTGCTGGCCATGGGCCGGGGGACGGCGGGGCGCGTGGACACGGCCGTGCTGGTGCTGGGGATCGGCGCGGGGGCGGCGTGGTGGGTGCTGCGCGGGCTGCGGAAGCGGCTGCACGACGAGACGCACCACGCGCGCGAGCGGGGGCGCGAGATCAGCAAGGACGTGCACGCGCAGGTGGACCGCCGCAAGCGCCACCTGGCCGCGCTGTGCGCCGTGGAGGTCGCGCGCCGCAACGACGCCGTGGCGCAGGAGGCCGCCCGCGCGTTCGGCGAGCGGACGCGGCTGCTCAAGCATCACCAGCGCGAGATCGCCCAGCACCGCGACCGCGCCCGCAAGCTGGCCCAGGCCGCGGCCCTCGGAGCCTCCGCCGGATCCGCCCCGCCCTCGACGGACGCGGACGACGCGCCGCCCGCCGCGCTGCAGACGGACCGTCCGCCGCACGCCAATCCCGTCTACGCGCCGGCCCTCTGCGCCGGCATTCCCCGCGAGCGCCCGTACGAGGTGCGCGTGCGCGCGGGGGCCATGGTCATCCGCCGCGGCTCGGTCCGCCTGCGCGGGCTGCAGTACGTGCAGCTGGGCGACGACATCCTCTACCGTCCCGTTCGCGGCGCGCTCCCCGCGGACGCGCCGGCGCCGCGCGCGGACTGACGGCCGACGCATCCACATGCTCCTCTCCGTCTTCGCCTCGCTCCTGGCCGTCGCCGTCCTGCTGCTGCAGATCGGCAAGGCCAACCGCCCCCAGCCCCTGCGCCACCGGCAGGCGTGGGCGCCCGTCGCCGCGCTCGTGCTGGCCACCGTCATCCTCTACGCCGTCCTGCGCGCGGACGCGGCGCTGGGGCGCGAGTGGGCGTACCTGGTGCGGCAGGCGGACGTGACGCTGGACCGCACGGGGATCCGCATGCGCACGGGCTCCACCATCTCGCTGGCCATCAACCTCTTCCTGCTGCTCGCCTGGCTGCTGCTCAAGCGCGTCAACAACACGGCGCTCAAGCTGATGGAGCGCTGGCTGCGCGGCTACGACGAGTTCCCGGCGTACTACGCGCACCCCGAGCAGGGCGTGGTGCTCAAGCCGGAGTGGATCTATCCCGGGATGCTCTTTCGCGCGGCGGGATGGACCGTCGCGTGCCTTTTCCTCTTCCTGATGGTGATCTCCGCGCTGGTGGTGGAGATCCCGTTGATCGCGCTTCCCGCCTTCCCCGCCCTGGCGGCCATCGTCCTGCTGGAGATCGGCTGGTACCTGGACGGCACCCCGCCGGTGGAACGCCCGGGCGCCGTGGGCGGGCGCGGCGTGGCGACGGGCAAGGGCGGCGACTACACGGCGCTGTGGGAGGAGTACCAGCGGATGTGGCCGGAGCACGTGCTGGCGGCGTCGTCCGCCGTGCGCCTGGCGCCCACGCCTGCCGCCGCCGTCGCGCGCCCCCGCCTGCCGGACGAGGGGGACGAGACGCAGCAGGCGGTCACGGGCGCCTGGCACGACCTGGTGGCCGCGGGGCATCCCCTGAGCGACGCGCACTACCACGTGCTGGAGCAGCTGTGGCGCGGCCGCGACGTGCTGCTGACGGAGGCGGACTACGGCGGCGTGGGCCCCGTGCTCTTCGCCTTCATCAACCGCGTGCTGGTGGACGGCCACACGGTGCTCGTCCTCCTCCCCTCCGAGCGCCGCGCGGACCCGCAGGCGTGCGACGAGGTGGAAGGGTGGATGCGGGAAGGGCTGCACGGCGCGGCGGGCGGTGGCGCAGCGTGGTCGCTGGCGGACTTCGACGCGTTCCAGCAGCGCAGCGCCACCCCGGACGTGCTCATCGCCGCGCCGGAGGAGCTGCTGGGGCGCGGCGTGACGATGGATCCCTGGTTCACGCGGCTGCACGCCATCGTCCTCCTGGAAGGCGCGCGGACGGTGTTCGAGGCGCCCCTGCGGACGGACGCGCTGATGCGCGTGCTTCGCCACCGCCGGCCGGGCTTGCAGCAGGTGGTGCTCTCGGGCGAGCGCGCGGCGCTGGAGTCCGCCCTGCGCGACAACCTGGCCGGCAACCCGGGCGAGCACCGTCCGCCCCGCCCCGCCCCGGAGAGCGCGTTCGCCGTGGTGTGGAGCCTGGAGGCGCTGCCGGGGGCGACCAGCGGCGGCCGCTTCCAGGACCGCGTGCTGCTGGGCTCCGCGGGGGCGGACCTGGGCGCGGAGGCCGTGCTGGCGCTCCCCGCCTGGCGCGACCACGTGCAGCCCATCCACCTGGTGGACCAGGAGGGGCTGCCTTGGGCGGAGTACGTGGAGGAGCTGGAGAACCACCGCGCGGGACTGATGCCCCCCGTCCCCGCCTCCGCCCTGGCGGGGACGACGTACGAGACGGTGCGCGTCCCCGCCCTCCCCCACCTGCTGCCGCGCCGGGACCGCGCGTTCGTCCTGGCGCGCGACCGCGACCACAACCTGGTGACGGCGCTGCGGACGTGGCTGCCGCTGGGCGTGGAGAGCGCGTTCGTGCACGTGGTGGCGCCGCCGTACCTGCTGCGCGACTACTTCGCCGCGAACCTGGAATACTTCGCCCAGGCGCCGCTGCTGGCCCTCTCGCCGCGCATCGCGGACAGCCGGCTGGTCGTGGCGCTCACGCTGATGGAGCGGCTGACGACGGGCGCGCTCACGGAGCACGAGGTGCTGAGCGAGCTGCGCGCCGTGCTCCCCGGCGCCATGCACGTGGAGGA
>DATING010001094.1:0-6663 GCA_035474555.1 Longimicrobium sp.
GTGACGGATCCGCCGCGGAGCGGATCACCAGCTGTCCAGCACGTCCTCGAACTCGCCCGCCATGGTCGGGTGGCCGTGGCGGTAGGCGGCCTCCACGCCCTTGCGATACGCCTCCTGCGCCTCGTCTTCGCGGCCCAGGTGGCGCAGCGCGGCGCCCAGCCGGCCCCACGCGTTGCCCTCGTCGTCCGCGCGCTGCAGGTAGTCGCGCAGCGTCTGCACCACGTCTTCCCACCGCCCCGCCTTCTCGAACTCCAGCGCCAGCCCGAACCGCGGGCGGGGGTCGTCCGGCTTGGCCGCCGCCATCTTTCGCAACGCTTCGATCCGCTCTTCCGACACGCACGCCTCCGGGGTTGAGGGTTGGGCCCGCAATGTAACGCGGCGGCGGCCGATGGCGAGCCGCGCGCCTCCATCGATCATCGATCCATCGTAATCGGCGCGGGCACGCTCTTGACGTGCGAAGGTGCGAAGGTGACCGTCGCGGGCTGGCCTCACCAAGGGCCCTCACCCGGCTCGTTCCTCGCCACCCTCTCCCACAAACTGCGTGGAGAGGGGATACACCCCAGGCCCTGCCGGGTAGCGGGCTTCCGAGGAGGTGAAGTCCTCCTGCCCGCGAAGCGGGGGAGGGGGCCGGGGGGAGGGGGCCCTCCGCGGGAGGAGGAACGCCGCCATCGCGCTCCATCCTTTGCCCGTGGATGACGGAATCAGCGGTCCCGCTCGCCCACCTTGCTGGCCACGCACCCCGCCAGGTCCAGGGAGCGGGGCTCCGCCGCATCGTCCGCGATCCGCCGCATCGCCGCGACGATCGTGTCGCGGTACCCGGGCGGCAGCGGGCGCTCGGACGCGTATCCGACGCCCGAAAGGTAGGAGTATCGGCAGAGCCGCCCCATCTCCAGCACGGCGAGCTGCACCACACCTCCCGGCAGCGCGACGTGGACGGCGTGCTGGCGCAGGGCGACCTGCATCCCCGCCACCCGCGCGATGGACGGGGCGGAGCGATCGGCCGTGATGTCGAGTGCCGCCTCCAGGATGCGCGGATGTCGGATGCCGGACGCCTGCACCACCACGTCGTTCAGCAGCATCGTGTCCGCGATGGTGCCCGCGCGGCCCAGCGCACCGGCCAGCGCCACGGCACCGGTGTCGCCGCACCGCGCCAGTCCGCCGTACGTCAGCGCCCAGCGGAAGTCCGCCGAGCCGGGCGCGTCGTTCGACTTCCGGGCGGCGGACGCGCACTCCTCGTGCGAAGGCGGGGCGGTGGCCCACGGGGGCAGCCCGCGGGCACATCCGCCCCCGGCCGCGAGCGCGATCGCCACGGCGGCGATGCGGGTGATGGTTCTCATGCGCATCGATATGATGGGGCTGGTGGGACCACATCGGCGCCATGCTGCAAGCGGGATTCCGCGCGAACGTCGCGCCGCGGCGGGAGATGGGGGCCATGTTGTGGCCGGGGCGCAAGATGGGTATCTTTCACGGCTTCCCAGGACGTACCCGGAACGATACGCAGGACCGTTTGAGCAGCAGATCTCACAGTGCCGCCGCCCGCGGCTTTCGGCCGGCGGCCGGGCACCCGCGCCTGGCGCGGACCCAACCCGCCGCCAACGGCCGCTCGCCGCTGGCGGTGGTTTTCGTCACCGTATTCCTGGACCTGGTGGGGTTCGGCATCGTCATTCCCCTGCTCCCCGTGTACGGCGAGCGGTTCGGGGCCGGGCCGGTGGCCGCCGCGTGGCTGCTGGCCATCTACTCCCTGATGCAGTTCTTCTTCTCGCCGGGGTGGGGGCGCCTGTCGGACCGCGTGGGGCGGCGGCCGGTGCTGCTCATCGGCTTGTTCGGCTCGGCGCTGTCGTACCTGGCGTTCGGGCTGGGCACGTCGCTGGCGGTGCTGTTCCTGGCCCGCGCCGCCGGCGGGATGATGGGCGCCACCATCGGTGTGGCGCAGGCCTACATCGCCGACGTCACGCCGCCCCAGGACCGCGCCAAGGGGATGGGGATGATCGGCGCGGCGTTCGGCCTGGGCTTCATCTTCGGACCGGCCATCGGCGGCCTGCTGTCGCGCTTCGGGCCGGAGTGGCCGTTCCTGGGCGCCGCCGCGCTTTCCGCCGCCAACGGCATCGTCGCGTACTTTCGCCTCCCCGAGTCGCTGCCGCCCGCCGCCCGCGCCGCGCAGCCCGCGCGCGCCGGCCTGCGCGCGCGCCTGGCGACCGTCGTGGGCGCGTCGCCCCGGCTGCGGCGGCTGTACGCCATCGGCTTTTTGACCACACTGGCGCTCTCCGCCGTGGAAGCGACCATGGCCATGTGGGCCGTGCGCCGCTGGATGATGACGCAGGAGGGCATCGGCTACGGCTTCGCGGCCATCGGCCTGGTCGCCGCGATCGCGCAGGGGTTCCTGGTCGCGAAGCTGGTGAAGCGGATGGGCGAGCGCCGGTCCGCCATGCTGGGGCTGGCGCTGCTGGCCATCGCCCTGGCCGCCGTGCCGCTGGCGCCCACCCTGCCGCTGGTGGGCGCCGCGCTGGCGCTGTGGGCCGTTGGCCAGGGCGCCGCGACGCCGGCCGTGACGGCCATGATCTCGCACCAGGCGGGGCCGGCGGAGCAGGGGCGCATCCTCGCCGCGTCGCAGTCGCTCTCCGCGCTGGCCCGCGTGCTGGGTCCGTGGTGGGGCGGCATCGCCCTGGCGCACGTCTCGCTGGCGGCGCCGTACGTGGCCGCCGCCCTGCTGATCGTCGCGGCGCTGACGGTGCTGGCGCTCGCGGGAAGCTCGATCTCCTCCACCCCGTCCGCCCCTATGGGAGCTGCCTGATGATCCGCCCGCCCGCACTCAAGCCCGGGTCCCGCGTCGCGCTCGTCGCGGCGGCGGGGCCCCTGCCCGAAGGCGGCGTGGACCGCGCCATTGAACGCGTCCAGTCGCTGGGATGGGAGCCGGTGGCCGGGCAGTACTGCCGCGGCCGGCGGGGTTACCTGTCGGGGTCCGACGCGGAGCGCGCGGCGGACCTGAACGACGCCATCCGCGATCCCGCCATCGACGCCGTCTGGTTCCTGCGCGGCGGCTACGGCACCATGCGCATCCTGGACGACATCGACTGGCCCGCCCTGGCCCGGACGCCCAAGGCGCTCATCGGCTACAGCGACAACACGGCCGTGCACCTGGCGGCCAACGCGGTAGGGGTCGCCGCCTTTCACGGCCCGCATCCGCACGGCGCGGAGTTCCCGGACTTTGCCCGCGACGAGCTGCTCCGCGTGCTGACCTCCACCCGCCCCGCCGGCGAGCTGCCGTTCCCGGCGGATTGGCCGGCCGCGGAGACGCTGGCGGAGGGGTCGGCCACGGGGCCGCTCGTGGGCGGCAACCTGTCGCTCCTTTCCGCCACGCTGGGGACGCCGTACGCCGTGCAGCCGGAGGGCGCCATCCTGTTCATCGAAGAAGTGGGCGAGCAGCCGTACCGCCTGGACCGCATGCTGTCGCACCTCAAGCTGGCGGGTGTGCTGGATGCGGTGGAGGGGATCGCCATCGGCGGCATCACCGAGGCGCCGGGCCCGGATGGCGACCGCGTGTCGCGCGAGGTGCTGCACGACCGGCTGGGCGGGCTGGGCATCCCCGTGGCCGTGGGCTTTCCGTTCGGCCACTTCGACGACAATTGGACGCTGCCGGTGGGCATCCGCGCGCGGCTGGACGCGGACGCCGGGTCGCTGGCGCTGGTGGAGCCCGCCGTCTCGTGATGGACGGCACCATCCGCGTCGGGCTGGAGGAAGGCGCGGGCGGCGGGGTGATGGCGCACGCGTTGAACGTGCCCGGCTGCTGCGCCGTGGGTCCCACGCCGGAAGCCGCGGTGGATGCATTCCAGCGCGCGCTGATGGAGTGGCTGCGCTTCCTGGCCGCGTCCGGCGAGCCCGTCCCGCCGGCGGAGGCGGAGCTGGAGATCGCGGTGGACGAGTGGGTCTCGACGGATGCCCGCGTGCTCGCCGGGGAAACGGAGGCCCTGTTCGCGGACGACTTGCGCGCGCTGGAGCAGGACGAGGCGGAGCGCGGCGTGCAGCGGCTGGGGGGCGTGCGGGGCCGCCTGCTGGCCCACGTGCGCCGCCGTCCCGACGCGCTGCTGGATGCGGAGACCTCCGGCGGGATGACGGCGCGCCAGGTGCTGGAGGAGCTGGCCCGCGCGCAGTGGTGGATGCTGAGCCGCCTGGGCTCCACCCCCATGGCCGAGATCCCGGAAACGACGCTGGCGCGGCTGGACACGGCCCTGGCGCTCGTCGTGGACCGGCTGACGGCGCTGCCGGACGACGCGCGCGGCCGCTCCCTGGAGCTGGACGGCGAGGAATGGACCCCCCGCAAGGTGCTGCGCCGCCTGCTGTGGCTGGAGTGGACGCTGGGCGGCGCGGCCATCGCCGCGCTGGCGCCCGTGGTGCGGGTGGGGGAGTAGGGGGAGATTCGTCGCGCGGGGACGGCGGAGACTCGTCGCGGGCAGAGCGCCCCCCTCCCCGACCCTCCCCCACAAACTGCGTGGGGGAGGGAGATTGGAACGGGCGAGTGCCGTCGCGGAGGCGGGGGGTGGCCCTCACCGGGCCTCGCTTAGGCTCGTCCACCCTCTCCCACAAACTGCGTGGGAGAGGGTATACACCCCAGCCCGTGTACGGAGGCAGGTATCTGCCGCGCACGCAGTTCTCCCCCTCCTGCCCGCGAAGCGGGGGAGGGGGCCGGGGGGAGGGGGCTCCCCGCGGGTGCAGAGAGCCCGCTTCCGTGCACGAGCCGCTGTTCAACCTCCCCCAGGGGTTTTTGGGGGGAGGTGCGAGCCTGGGCGAGCGGTGGGGGCGCCTGGGAGTCCGCTCTGGTCGCATAAGCCGGCCTGTTCGCCCATTCGCCGATTCGGCCCATCTCATCCCATCCATCCTGATGACCCTGAAGATCTACACCAAGACCGGCGACCGCGGCGAGACGGGGCTGTTCGGCGGGCAGCGCGTGCCCAAGGACGACGCCCGCGTGGAGGCATACGGCGACGTGGACGAGCTCAACTCCGTTCTGGGCCTGGTGATCGCGCAGCTGCAGGCGGAGAGCGAGCTGTCCATTGCCGAGGCCCTGCGCGCCATCCAGAGCGACCTCTTCACGGTGGGCGCCAACCTGGCCACGCCGGCGCCGGAGGACGGCGGGCGCGAGTCGTCGCACATCCCGGCGCTGCCGGCGGGGCGCGTGGAAGAGCTGGAGGCGTGGATCGACGCGGCGGAGGACGAGCTGGAGCCGCTCAAGAGCTTCGTCCTTCCGGGCGGCACGGGGGCCGCGGCGTACCTGCACCTGGCGCGCACCGTGTGCCGCCGGGCGGAGCGGCGCGTGGTCTCGCTCTCGCACCAGGCGCACGTGGGGGCGGAGTGGATCACCTACCTTAATCGCCTGTCGGACCTGCTGTTCACCCTGGCGCGGCTTGCCAACCGGCGCGCGGCGGTGGATGATGTACCCTGGATCCCGAACCCGCGCGGCGCTGCGGAGTAAGCAACGCCAGCAGCGGGGATGAACGATACGCCCAACGGAGGTTTTGAACGATGTCCATGTATCCCGAGATGATGATCGCGCCCATGCGCCAGGAGCTCACGCGCCTGGGCGTGCAGGAGCTGCGCACGGCCGAGGAGGTGCAGCAGACCCTGGCCGATACCAGCGCGCCCACGCTGCTGGTGGTGAACAGCATGTGCGGCTGCGCGGCCCGCAACGCGCGCCCGGCTGTGTCCATGGCGCTGCAGAACGAGAAGAAGCCGGCCCGCGCGGTGACGGTGTTCGCCGGGCAGGACCCCGAGGCCACGCAGGCCGCCCGCCAGTACATCCACGGCTATCCGCCCTCCTCGCCCAGCATCGCGCTGCTCAAGGACGGCGACGTGGCGTTCATGCTGCAGCGCCACCAGATCGAGGGCCGCACGGCGGACGCCATCGCCGAGGACCTGGCCCGCGCGTTCGACACGTACTGCTGAACGGACGGCAGGGAATAGGGAACAGGGAATAGGGAATAGCGGGCAACTGCTTTTCTCTTGATGACGAAGCGCCGGAGCGAATGACCTCGCTCCGGCGCTTTGTCGTTCCCTGTGGATGATACCAGAACGGCTTGTTTTCCTGAGGGAGCGCACGCTGGTAAATTCAACGTGCACAGGTCTTTGCGCGCGACCGAAGGATCTACTGTGCACGGCACAGAGCCCGCCGATGCGCTGCTTCCCTGCGAGGCACGCAAGATCCTTCGGTCGGCGCCAGAGTTCGTCGCTCAGCGGGGATCCGGCGGCGCCTCCTAAAAGAAGCCGTTCCGCCTCGGTGTGCATCCTTCGCCCGTGATTCCCCCCATGATGAGGCGGACGCGCGCCCTCCCGGCAGGCCGCGTCAGTACGGCGGCTCAGCGGGGCCCTCATAGCCGCAGACGCCCAGGCGGGGCGAGTTCACCAGCTCCAGCGGCGGGCCGTACTCCTCGTGCGGATGCGCGGCCGCGTGGGCCTCGCACAGCACCGCATCCACCATCTCGTACATGCACTCCACGCACAGCCGCGTCCCCGGCTGGTCGCACTCCGCGCAGGCCACGGCCGGCATCTCGTTGCGCGCCATCAGCAGGATGGGATGCTTGCCCAGCGGCCGCCCCGTGCGCGCGGCGACCACCTTGACCGTCGTGAGCGTCGTGGAGCCGAAGTCGTACTCGTGCGTGAGCGTAACCCCTT
>DATING010001095.1:0-4575 GCA_035474555.1 Longimicrobium sp.
CGTAGAAGTATACACCCTCTCCCACGCAGTTTGTGGGAGAGGGTGGACGAGCCTAAGCGAGGCCGGGTGAGGGCCACCGCCGGCGCGCCGCACGATCCCGACATCGCCAATCACCCCCCGCGCACTTTCGCACTTTCGCACTTTCGCACTTTCGCACTTTCGCACTCCCGCACTCCCGCTCACCCCGTCAGCCGCTGCCTCCAGATCATCGCGCCGGCATCCTCCCCCGGCAGGGGGCGCGAAAAGCGGAAGCCCTGCGCGAACTCGCATCCCATCGCCCGCAGCTGGTCCGCCTGCTCCGCCGTCTCCACCCCCTCCGCCACGGCGCGCATGTTCAGCGTCTGCGCCAGCACCAGGATGGTCCGCACGATCTGGTCGCTGCCGCCGTCCGCGCTGAGCCGCGACACGAACGAGCGGTCGATTTTGAGCGTGTCGATGGGAAAGCGGTGCAGGTAGCTCAGCGACGAGTATCCCGTCCCGAAGTCGTCGATGCACAGCTCCACGCCCAGCGCCTTGAGGTCGTCCAGCGTGGTGGCCACGGGGCCCGCGTCCCCCATCAGCAGCCCTTCCGTGATCTCCAGCTTCAGCAGCCCCGCCGGCAGCTTCGTGTCGCCCAGGGCCGCCGCCACCTCGCGCGCCAGCCCCCCGTCCAGGAACTGGCGCGGCGACAGGTTCACGTTCACAGACAGGGTCACGCCGTAGCGGTCGTTCCACGCGCGCATCTGCCGGCACGCCTCGCGCAGCACCCAGCGCCCCAGGGGCACGATCACCCCCGTCTCCTCCGCCACCGTGATGAACTCCGACGGCTGCAGCAGTCCGCGTTCCGGGTGACGCCAGCGGACCAGCGCCTCGAACCCCGCGACCCGCCCGTCCGCCAGCAGCACCAGCGGTTGATAGGCCAGCTCGAACTCGTCGCGCTCCACGGCCCCGCGCAGGTCCGTCTCCAGCTGCAGGCGGGCCAGCGCCGTGGTGTGCATGGTGGGGTCGAACACCTCGCACCGCGCGCGGCCCTGGCTCTTGGCGCGGTACATGGCGGTGTCCGCGTCGCGCAGCAGCGACTCCGGCGTGGCCCCCGCCGCGCCCACCGCGATCCCCACGCTCGCCGTGGTAAAGACGGGGCGGCCGTCCAGCACGAAGGCCTCGCGCAGGGCCTCGTGCACGCGCTCCGCCACGGCGCGGGCCTCGGCGGCGTCGCGCAGGTCCTCCAGCAGCACCGTGAACTCGTCGCCGCCCATCCGCGCCACGGTGTCGGACGGGCGCAGGCACCCCTCCAGCCGGCGCGCCACGGCATCCAGCAGGCGGTCGCCCGTGGCGTGGCCCAGGCTGTCGTTCACCACCTTGAAGCCGTCCAGGTCCATGAACAGCACGCCCACGCTCCCCCCGCTGCGGGCCGTACGGCGCAGGGCGATGTTCAGCCGGTCGATGAGCAGCGAGCGGTTGGGGAGCCCCGTGAGCACGTCGTGCAGGGCGTGGTGCAGGAGCAGCTCCTCGGCCACCTTCTGCTCGGTGATGTCGCTCAGCGAGCCGGCGATGCGCACGGGGCGGCCGTCGGGGGCAAAGACGGTGACGGCGCGGGCGCGGGTCCACCGCCAGCTGCCGTCGCGGTGCATCACCCGGTGCTCGATCTCGAAGTGCGTGCGCCCCCCGCCGATGCTCGCGGCCAGCTCGCCCTGCACGCGCCGCAGGTCGTCCGGGTGCACGCGGGTGAGCCACTCGTCCGGGTGCTCGCCCACCGTCTCGTCCGGCCCGTAGCCCAGGATGGCCTTCCACCGGGGAGACAGGTAGATGTGCTCCCGCTCCAGGTCCCAGTCCCAGATCCCCTCCAGGGCGCCCTCGATGGCCAGCGCGTACCGCTCCTCGCTCTCGCGCAGCACGGCTTCCGTGCGCTTGGCCTCCGTGACGTCGCTGTAGCTCCACACCCGCCCCACCACGCGCCCGCCCAGGCACTGCGGCTTGCTCACGCGCTCGAAGAAGCGGCCGTCCGCCAGGCGGATGAGCCGCGCCGCCTCGCCCTCCGCGCCCTCCAGCAGGGCGCGGGCGGCCGTGGCGTGCGCCTCGGGATCGATCACCTGCGCGGCGGCCAGCGCCAGCACCTGGTAGCCGTCCCCCGCGCGCAGCACCTCCTCGGGAATCCCCCACATCTCCACGAAGCGCTGGTTCCACAGCGTCACGCGCCCCTCCAGGTCCGCCACCAGGATGCCGTCCGCCGTGGACTCCAGCGCGGCGGCCAGCAGCGAGGCGGACTGCTCCAGCGCCTCGCCGGCCGAGCGGCGCTCCGTGGCGTCCTGAGTGTGCACCAGCACCACGGGCCCGCCCCCGCTGGAGATGGCGCGCAGCGTCTCGTCCACCCACAGCTCCGCGCCGTCCGCGCGGATGCGCCGCAGCTCGCGCCGCACGTCCGTCCCCGGCGCGCGCAGGGCCTCGTCCAGGGCGGCGCGCAGGGAGGCGCGGTCTTCCGGGTGATACAGGGAGGCGAGCGCCGTGCACTCCACGTCTTCCCCGCACCGCCCCAGCGCGCGGACGGCCGCTTCGCTGGCGAACACCACGACGCCACCCGGCGAAACCGCCGTCACCATGGCGGGGCCACCGGCGAACCACGCCCGGAAGTCCAGGGGATCGGTCAGGGAGGTGATGGGAAGGTGCACGGAAAAGGTATGGAGGGCGTTGCTCATCGGCTCTGCCTTCGCCGCGAGACGCGCGGATCAGCAAGGACATCGAAAGACTGCGGCCGGGTCCGGCATCCTGCGACTGCTCCCGGGGCAGCGGTATGAAGTAGTGGGAATGCTAACGTTTTCGGCGCCCGTACGCAACGCGCCAAAACCAGCCGATCTGCAAGCACCCGTCCGATTTACGGCCCTGCAACGAGGCCGTTACAATCAATCGTAAGCGCCGAACGGGCCACCGGGTCCCGCAAGTGATCGCCGTAGACCGAAGGTCAGCGCAGCGCCCGGAAGAAGAGGCCGAAGGCGCCGCGGGCCGCGGGGGTGAGCTTGCCGCGGTTCCACGCGTCCGCCGCCTTGCGCAGCGCCTCGGCCAGGGTGGGATAGGGAAAGACGACGGTGCCGATCTTCCCCAGCCCAATCCCCGCCGTCATGGCCTGCGTCACCTGGCTGATGACGTCGCCCGCGTGCGGCGCGACGAGCGTGGCGCCCAGGATGGTGTCCGAGCCGGCCTGCAGGTGGATGCGGAGGAATCCCTCCGTCTCGCCGTCCGTCTTCGCGCGGTCCACGTCCGCCAGGGGGATGGTGATCGTCTGCACCTCGTCGTTCCCCGCCGCGTCCTCGGCCGTGATCCCCACGTGCGCCACCTCCGGCGCCGTGTAGGTTGCCCAGGGGATGACGAGATGGTCCGCCCGCCCGCGGCCGAAGAACAGCGCGTTGCGCACGACCATCCGCGCCTGCGCATCCGCCGCATGGGTAAAGTGAAAGCCCGGCGTCACGTCGCCGATGGCATAGATGCGCGGATTGCTCGTGCGCATCCGTTCATCCACCGTGACGCCGTCCTTGGCGTCGAACTCCACCCCTGCGGCTTCCAATCCCAGCCCCTCCACCTGCGGCGCGCGTCCCACGGCCACCAGCAGGTGCGACGCCTCGATCTCGCGGGACTCGCCGTCCTGCGTGCAGCGGACCGTCATCCCCGCCCCGCCCGGCGCGACGGAATCCACCCGCGCGCCCATCATCAGCTGCACGCCGTCCCGCCGCAGCGCGCCGGCGACGATCTCCGCCGCGTCGGGGTCGTCCTTGGGGAGGATGCGGGGCCCGGCCTCCAGCAGCGTGACGCGCGCACCCAGCCGGACCATCGCCTGCGCCAGCTCGCACCCGATGGGCCCCCCGCCGATGATCGCCAGGTGCTCCGGCCGTGCCGTGAGGGAAAAGACCGTCTCGTTGATGAGATAGCCGGACGCGTCGATCCCCTCGATAGGCGGCACGAACGCCCGCGCGCCGGTGGCGATGACGGCGCGGTGGAAGTGCAGCCGCGCGCCGTCCACCTCCACCGTGTCCTCGCCCGTGAAGACGGCGGATCCCAGGAAGACGTCCACGCCCAGCTCGTCGCGAAAGCGCCCCGCACTATCTACGGGGCTCAGGTCCGCGCGGATTCGTCGCATGCGTTCCATCACCGCGCCAAAGTCGCCGTCGCCGGTCACCGCCGGCCCGCCCCAGCGCTCCGCCGCCTCCCGCGCCGCGTGCCATCCCTTGGCGGCGGCGAGCAGGGCCTTGGAGGGGACGCATCCCACGTTCAGGCAGTCGCCGCCCATCAATGACCGTTCGATGAGCGCCACCCGCGCGCCCAGTGCCGACGCGATGGCCGCCGTCACCAGCCCCGCCGTCCCCGCGCCGATGACGACGAGGTGGTACTTGCCCTTGGGCTGGGGATTGGTCCACGCCGGGGGGTGCACGTTCTCCAGCAGCCGCCGGTTGTGCGCGTCCAGCGGCTGCACGGCGGGGAGGGTCGTGGGATCGTGCTGCATGGGGCTCATCTAATCAATTATCTTGGCTTGTGACGAGATTCGCCCGGCTGAGATACCGAACTCTTTGCGCATCGCTAGATATAACCGTTCAGCGGTAGATCCAACAC
>DATING010001096.1:0-6461 GCA_035474555.1 Longimicrobium sp.
GTGGATTGGAGTTCCGCATACGCACACATCCTCGTGGGAGGGCAATCAATGGATCGCGGGTTCACGGTAGAGGGACTTACCGTTACGTATATGCCGCGGGGTTTAGGAGGTGGTAATGCTGATACAGTACAACAGCGTGCACGTTTCTTTGGATACAAAAAAGCGTACATTGGCTACTGCCGAGTTTTTCTGGAGGATCGGGTTCGTGACGCATTTCGGCAATACGTAGAACACGAGGAGGACGTGCGTGACCGTCTCAGGCTCCATGCGTTGACGGGTCGGCCCCTGTCGGAGTGGAAGCGGTCTTTCTTCCTTGCAAGAAACCTTAAGCCAACTCGCAAGAGCGTACTGGGCTTAGACTATATGCGCGTCAAATTTGGAAACGAGTGGATCGCGCCCAAGGCTCCACATCACACCGATGATGCTGTCGAGCACAACCGCCGAGTTATCGGCCGCTTCCTTTCCAGTCTGACCTTTCAAGAATTTCCTGGTCACCTGGCGCGAACACCGGCGCAGACGCACCAGATCGCTGCCAATATTCCACTTGGGATGGTGTTGGAGAAACTCGTTGCCAAGCTGCGACTGGCGCACCCTACTGACTCTCAGGAGTTCACTCAACTTGGGCTGGTAATTCGTCGACATCTCGAGCGATTGCCTAATGCGAGTTGTACCATCTTTAACATGAGCAGTGGTAAACCCAGAGAGAGGTCTGTTAATGAGAAGGATGAGATCCCAAATTTGTTCCAGGGAGCTAACTATGCTGGAGAGGTGGAAACCTACCCGGGGGATATGAAAATTCGTGCGACAGAAGGGCTGAGCTTCCAGATACATCATCTGGTGGTCCTTCGTGAACACAGCCAAGTCTCGGTCCCCGCGGTTACCGTTTGGGTACCGCGAGAGATGTCCAGAGACCGTATCATCCAACCGAGCAATTCGCGGTGATGTAATGGACGCCCTCTCCGCAGCGTTTGAACAGTTACAAAACGATGAGGTCCACGGTGGATTGGACGGTGCGGATTTTATTGCTGTTCAAGTACCGGGTTTAGAAACGCATCGCGTCGCCTCTGATGACCAGGGTGCCCCGACCATCCTACTACGAGTCGCGCAAAATAGTTCGTTCACTCCAGCACCCATTGTGCTGGAGAATATTGGCGTGCAGCACAACGTGTTATGCCGCATTCTCTTTGTGGATGGATCAGTGGAGCGTCAGCGGTTCACAATTGTGCGATTCCGGGGGAAGGATCGGGAGTTGAGGGCTCACTTCCTTCGTGTGCTTGCCCCGGTTCTTTCCGCACTTGGAGATGAACCGGAGCAAGCGGCCGTTACTGCTGCTATCAATCACCTCATCCGTCTTTTTAGTGGGTTAAATACTCTCCCACGAAAACAGATCCAGGGATTGTGGGCGGAAGTTTTTGTTATAGTCCAAGCGCTGGATTCAGTAAGATTGGCAAGCGCATGGCACGCTGATCCCTACTCTCTCTACGATTTCTCTAGGGATAGTGAAAATGTGGAGGTAAAGAGTTTCTCTGGAATGGAGAGAATACATCACTTCACGTTAGACCAATTGAATCCAGCGACAGGAACTACTGTTGCGGTTATCTCGGTCCGCACCTTAACGAGTTATACTGGCGTAACCCTGTCTGAGCTACTATCCCGACTACGCAGCCGAGTGGCAGATCCCCATCTGCAAATGCATGTTGATCGTGTTGTTGCAGCAACTCTGGGAGAGCAGTTGGCGACGGGGCTGGAACTTCCCTTCGACTATCGAGTTGCCGTAGATTCTATGGCGGTATACAACCCTGCGGACATTCCCTCGGTTAATCCGATCATACCTCCTGCCGTTTCTAATGTTCGATTTAGGTCGGATCTGACTGGTCTGCCGGCCGGAATACGATCCTTTCCGGTAGACAGCCTCTATAGCGCAGTTATGTAGATTGGCGACGGCCACCCGCCCTCGCACACTCCTTGCGGGCATCCTTCGTCCCTTGTGCTGGAACGTCTGACCAGAACAAGGAGGAGATGATTTGAGCACCATGGCCGAAGTTGCACTCCCGCAGCGGCTTAGCACTCGCCGCACGCCCGTGCTGCTGGCACTGGCGGCGCTCTGCGCGGGGGTGCTGCCGGCAACGGGGCAGGAGACGGCGACCGTGACGGAGCCCCCGCACCGGGCGGCGGCGGCGCGGGGCATGCCGCGCACGGAGGCGTACGAGGAGGCGCAGCGGGGCTTCTGGCAGTGGTTGCGCGACGAGGCGCGGCGGGTGCGCCGGCTGGACGGCGGGCCGGTGGCGTTCGCCATGCGCTACCGCATCTCGCCGCAGCTGGCGAGCACCATCCAGGACGCGGCGCTCCAGGAGGGGCTGGACCCGGACCTGGGGTTCCGGCTGGTGCGCGCGGAGAGCAACTTCAACCCGCGGGCACGCAGCCACGCCGGCGCCCTGGGCTACACGCAGCTCATGCCGCGCACGGCGCGCTGGCTGGACCGGGGGATGACCACGCCGGAGCGCATCATGCGCCCGGAGGCCAACCTGGCGGTGGGGTTCCGCTACCTGCGCCGGCTCATCGACAAGTACGGCGACCTGCGGCTGGCGCTGCTGGCGTACAACCGCGGCGAGGGCGCCGTGGACCGCGACCTGCGCCGCGGCCGCAACCCGGAGAACGGCTATTCGCGCAAAGTGCTGGGCACGGGCATGGACCGCTACCGCGGCGACGGACGGCAGACGGAAGTGCGGTAGTGCGGTAGTGCGGTAGTGCGGTAGTGCGGTAGTGCGGTAGTGCGGTAGTGCGGAAGTGAAAGAGGGCGCCTCCCGTCGCGGGGGGCGCCCTCTTCGCATGTCCGGCGCCGGACGGTCAGTCGTCCAGGTTGGCGCAGGCCACGATGGTGCCCATGTCGCTGGACGAGGCGTGGAAGTTCACCTTGTAGTCCGCGGCCTCGTTCAGCCGCACGCCGGGGAGGTTGGCGGTGGCGGTCGCCTGGCCGTTGGAGGCCACGCTCAGGGGCGAGTAGGCCGACGGCGGGCCCACGATGTCGCCGCCCGGGGTCTCGCACGTGCCCTCGTGCACGTGCCACGGCAGCTGGTCGCCGCCGCGCGCCCGGGCCAGGGTCACCGTAGCCTGGGTGCCCGACTGCTGCACGCGCGCGGTGGACGACCCGGAGATCCGCGCGCTCGCGCCGATCCCGCGGATGTCGCCGCTCCACTCCTCCCACGACTCGCCGGCGGCGGCCATGTCCACGTCCACACCGCCCGACGCGGGGTCCAGGTGCACGCGCGGCGTCTGGCTGCACGCCGCGAGCAGCGCGAACGCCGCCAGCAGTCCTCCATGAAGCGTTTTCATTCCTGCCACCTTATTCCAATGAGCCCCAAGATGTTGCGCGGTGTTCACCGCCTGAAAAATGAACGCACGAAACACGCCGTGGCGGCCCGGGCCGGGCGAGCGAGCGCGGGTGCAAACGCGAGCGAGGGCGCCTCCCGTCGCGGGAGGCGCCCTCTTCACGTTCCGGGATGCGGATCGGCCGGGCGTCAGGTGCCGTAGCGGGGCTCGGGCGTGCGGCGCAGGGGCAGGTGCGGGCCCTGCTCGCCCGTGGCCGCGGCCAGGGCGCCGATCCAGGCGCGCAGCACGGCATCCGCCGGCAGCGACAGCAGCTCGGCCGTGGCGCCGGGGGGCACGGGGCCGGGATGGTCCAGCTCCCGCGCCAGGCCCCGCTCCACCATCCGGTCACGCAGCTCCTCGATGCGGGCCAGCGCGTCCTCGGGGTCCGGCGCCGCCGTGATGGGGCGGGGGATGCGGGCGCCGAACAGGCCGTCGGCGATGGTGGCCTCCAGGGCCACGGCCAGCGGCAGCCGCGCGGCGAACGCCTTTACGTCCGCCTCCATGGCGCGCAGGTCGCTGGCGCCGCCGTCGGCCACGAGCTCCGCCGAGAGCGCGAACACGTGCTCGCCGGCGCCGGAGGGGAGCGCGCGGCCCATCAGCACGCGGCCGGGGAGCGCCTCGCCGTACGGGTCGCGGATGCGCAGCTCGCGGCCGTCCGTCAGCGAGCGCACGCGGGCCACCTCGCCGTCGTCGCGCCGGTCCAGCACGTGGAACGCGCCCACCACCGAGCGCACCAGCGCGCGTCCCGCCTGCCGGCGCAGCTTGGGCCAGGCCGCCGCCTCCACGGAGCTGAGCAGGGCGGCTAGCACGGACTCGCCGCGGGCCATCGTGGGCCGCTCGGCCAGCGCCCACTCCATGCGGCGCTGCACGGAGCGCAGCCCCTGCTCGCCGTCGTCGTCCTCCGCGCTCCAGCGCTCGCTGAACCAGTACGCGGCCTCGATCTCCAGCTCCAGCAGCCCGTCGTGCGCGGCCCAGACCTCGGCGGCGTTCAGCACGCGCTCGACGGCGCGGGCCAGGATCTCGGCGGGGTGCAGAGCGCGGATGCCGGCGACCACCTCGTACTCGGGGTGCGTCATCAGCATCAGCGCGTGGCCGTGCGCCTCCAGGGCCGCCTCCGCCATCCACTCCGAGGCCAGCGCCAGGGGCGCCGTCTCTACCGTGGGCAGCTGGCGGGCGGCGGATGCCGGCAGCTGGCGGCGCAGCTGCTCCATCTCCGCCTCCAGCTCCAGCGACTCGCCCCGCAGCCCGCCCGCGCTGGGCCCCAGCGGCCCGCCCGTGACGTGCGCCACGATGCGCTCCGCCAGCCCCGCCGCCTGCCGCGCGATGCGCTGCGACGGGTCTTCGCCGTCCGCGGGGAGCAGGGCGGCCATGGCGGCGCCTTCGCCGGCCACGGCCAGCACGCGCACGGCATGGGCGGCGTCCGGCGCCAGGGCGATGAGCCGCGCGCCGGCCGGCAGGGAACGCGCGGGGCGGGTCAGGACGGATGCGGGCATCGGAAGCTCGAATTCAGGGTCATGCGGGGCCGTGAAGGCCGTCCACATCCTACATGCAACATCTTCGCCATCCCTTCGGGTGGACGGCGTGGATGGAAAATGGGGGAAATGGGGCGGGATGGGAAGTGAACAGAGTATAGACGAGGGTCCCGACGCGGCCCCCACCCCCCGGCCCCCTCCCCCCTCGTGGAGAGGGGGTGAAGGGCATTCGTTCACGGAGGAAGGAGTCCGCGCGGGCGCCCCCACCCGCTCGTTCCTCGCGACCTCCCCCAAAAACCCCTGGGGGAGGTGAGATGTCCGTCATGAAGGGATGGATCGCGCGGCGTCGGGGCGCCCCCCGGCTACCTCCCCGCGCAAACGGCGCGTGGAGAGGGGAGGCCGTCATCGACGGCCCCGACTGCCCTTCTTCTTCCGGGCCTGTCGCGCCTGGCGGCGCTTGGCGTCGCGGACGGCCCTGGACTTCAGGCTCTGCTGAAAGAGGGCGTCCATGTCTTCGCCCAGGACGGCGTCCACGTCGTACTCCAGGATCTCCGAATCCGGGTTTTGGGCCGCGAGGCTGGCCAGCCGGGAGCCGGCGGGGTCGATCGGGCGAGCGATCCCGGCTTCGCGCATCAGGATCATCGCGGTCCGACCGTCATCCGCCGCGTCGTCCGGCGTGGGCGCGGGGAGAACGGCGCGGGGCAGATTGCGCACACCCGCCAGTTGGTGCATCGCGAACTCGACGGCGGCGGCCAGGGGCAGATCGCCACGCTGCGTGCGGAGCCCGTCGGCGAGCATGTGCGCCATGGCCGCACCCCGGTCACCGTAGCTCACCAGGAAGGTGCCGGGGGAGCGCAGCCACGTCCCGTCGCCGAATGGAATCAGCCGCCCCAGGGCCACGAATCCCGGACCGTACCCCGTGTCGGCGATCGTGGCATGCTCGCGCACCTCGTATCGTGCCCCGTCCAGCGGCGACACGAACACGGCCCGGTCTTCCGTCCGCGACGCCACCGTCCACACGCCCACCTCCGAGTGGATCAGCTGCGCGGCCATGTGCCGCTGCCGGGGAGCGACGCCACGCAGCAGCCCCTCGCTCACCAGGCGCTCCACGGGCGAGTCGCCGGTCACGCACAGGGACCGGTCCACCAGCGTGAACTCCTGCTCCCGCACCCCGCTCGCGAACTCGTCGCCCTTCATGGGCCGCGGCCCCCGCCAGCGGCTGAACCACCATGCGGATGCGCCGCGCTCCAGGGAGATCACGGGATCCTCCCGCACCCAGGCCTCCACCTTTTCGTACAGCGGCCCCAGCAGCCACACGTATGCCTGCTGAACGCGCACGGACGCGGCGTACAGCAGGTGCGCTCCGCTCCTGTCCGTGGCCACGAGGACCTGGGCATCGTGATGCTCCAGCGCCTGTTCGCGCAGTGCAGCGCTGGTGAGCCCGAGGTCCTCGTCGTCCGGCTGGTAGGCATCCATCGAGAACGGGTGCGGGTCCAGCTCCCGCGCGAGCTCCGCCACCCGCGCGACGTGGGCATCCGCCGCGTGGGCGAGTGCGGCATCGTCCGGAGCCCCGGGTGCGCCGAGGGCGGCGTCCACGATCCCCCGCGCGAGCAGCACTCC
>DATING010001097.1:0-2470 GCA_035474555.1 Longimicrobium sp.
CCGGGACCACGTTGATCACCAGCGACGGCGCGCCGCGGTTCATCAGGCCGTTGTGCTGCAGCATGAAGGTGCCCGTGCGGCCCGCCAGCGTCCCCGTCACCCGCTCGATGGCCACGTACCCCGCGGAGCCCTCCGTGGGCGTCATGGCGGCCAGCATCTCACCGGCGGCCGTGGCCTCCAGGTCGCCGTGGTACACCTTGTCCAGCGACATGCGGCCCAGCACGGGCGGGTCGGCGTGGGTGCCCAGCGGGGCCATCTTCACTTCGAACGGTCCGGTCGCGCGCGTGGTCACGGCGGTCTCCTGTGCGGGGGTGGCTGCGGCCTGCGTCTGGGCCTGCGCCCGGCCCGCCGCGCCGAGCGCGATGCACAGGCCCAGGGCGGCAACGATTCGGGTCTTCATGCGGGCTCCGGTGCGGCGGGGAACGGGTGCGGGCGCCCGGGGCGGCGCGGGCCACAAACCTGCGACCTTCGGGTTCCTTTCGCCAGGGGGTGATCCACGCGCGGCCGGCGCGTTGCAGGATGCGCGGCGGAGACGGATATTCGCAGGATTCCGCATCGCGCAGAGAGAGCCCATCGTTCCACCCTCGCAGGAGCATCCGTTCGTGACGAAGCACCTAACCCTGGCCGCCGCGTGCCTGCTCGCCGCCGCGTGCACGGCGCCGGCCAACCCCGGGACGGCGCCGGCCCCGGCATCGGCATCCCCCGCGGGTTCGTCCGCGTCCGCCGACCCCAACCAGCAGCTGGACCAGCTCGCCGAGGCCTTCTTCGAGGCCGGGCTGGAGCTGAACCCCATGGGCGCCACCTCCGTGGGCGACACGCGCTACAACCACCTGTACACCACCGGCTTCATGCCCGACGTCCGGGCGCGGGGCCGGGCGCTGCGGGCGGAGTACGAACCGCGGCTGGCCGCCATCGACCGCAACGCGCTGGACCAGGAGCACCAGCTCACGTACGAGATCTTTCGCCGCAACCTGGAAGACGCGCGGACGGGCGAGCGGTTCCCGGGGCACCTGGTGAACCTGAACCAGTTCTTCAACTGGACCGCCGGCTTTGTCCAGATGGGCGCGGGGACGGGCGTGCACCCGTTCCGCACGGTCAAGGACTACGACGACTTCCTGTCGCGCATCCAGGGCTTCGAGCAGGCGGTGGACGCCTCCATCGCCACCATGCGCGAGGGAATGCGCACGGGCGTGGTGCAGCCGCGCGTGCTGATGGAGCGCGTGCTGCCGCAGCTTTCCGCGCACGTGGTGGACGACGTGACGCAGAGCCTGTTCTACGGCCCGGTGACGAGCATGCCGGCCAGCTTCTCTCCCGCGGACCGCGAGCGGCTGACGGCGGCGTACGCGGCCGCCATCCGCGAGCGGGTGGTCCCCTCGTTCCGCAAGCTGCACGACTTTGTCCGCGACGAGTACCTGCCGGCCACGCGCTCCACCGTGGGCCTCTCGGCCCTGCCGGACGGCCGCGCCTGGTACGAGTTCGCCGTGCGGCAGAACACCACCACGGACTTTACCCCCGAGCAGATCCACGACATCGGCCTGTCGGAGGTGGCGCGGCTGCACCGGGAGATGGAGGGGGTGATGCGGCAGGTGGGCTTCCAGGGCGACCTCAAGGCATTCATGCGCCACATGGCCACGGAGCCCCGGTACCGCTACGAGACGCGCGAGCAGATGCTGGAGGACTACCGCGCGGCGCAGGCCCGCATCGACGCCAGCACGGACCGGCTGTTCGACGTCAAGCCCAGGGCCAACTACGAGATCCGCCCCGTGGAGCCGTTCCGCGAGCGCAGCTTCAGCGGCGGTTCGTACACGCCCGCCAGTCTGGACGGGACGCGGCCGGGCGTCTTTCACCTGAACACGTACGATCCGCCGGGGCGCCCGCGCTACGGGATGGAGTCGCTGCTCATCCACGAGGGCTCGCCGGGGCACCACTTCCAGATCTCCATCGCCCGCGAGCTGGAGAACCTGCCCCGCCTGCGCCGCTTTGGCGGGTACACGGCGTACTCCGAGGGATGGGGGCTGTACGCCGAGACGCTGGGCCGCGAGCTGGGGCTGTACACGGACCCGTACCAGTACTACGGCTACCTGTCGTCGGAGCTGTGGCGCTCCATCCGGCTGGTGCTGGACACGGGGATCCACGCCAAGGGGTGGACGCTGGAGCAGGCGATGCAGTACGCGCGGGAGAACTCGTCGCAGGGCGAGTCCACCATCCAGGCCGAGGTGGAGCGCTTCGCCGCCATCCCCGGGCAGGCGCTGGCGTACAAGATGGGGCAGATGAAGATCACGGAGCTGCGCCGGCGTGCCGAGGCGGCGCTGGGTTCGCGCTTCGACATCAAGGCGTTCCACCGCGCCATCCTGGAAGACGGCGCGCTCCCCCTGGACGTGCTGGATGCCAAGATGAACCGCTGGATCGAGGCGCAGCGCAGCTGATGCGATCGGTGGGGTGGGCCGCGTCCAGCACTGGGGCGGATGAC
>DATING010001098.1:0-3183 GCA_035474555.1 Longimicrobium sp.
CCGGCCACGACGCGAGCGGTAGACCGGAACGCGAACAGGCGCAGGCGTTTGTGCGCCGCTGCGACATTGCCCCGGCGGCGGGCCTCCGGGGTACAACGCGCAGCGGACGCCGTCAGTCGATGCCGTCGGTGCTGTCGCCCTCCGTGGCGTCGTCGCTGCTGCTGCGGGCGGACTCCGCCTGCTCTTCGGGCGATTCGTCGTTTTCTTCGTTGTCGCACGCGGCGGCGCCCCCGGCCAGCAGGCCGGCGAGCAGCAGGGCGTAGAGTCGCTTCGTCATCAGGATCTCCATCGCTGGGTAGAATGACCGAATCCAAAGACGCGGGGCAGGGCAAGACCGCTGCCAGCCGCGAGCTGTTCCGCCGGGCCTGCGCCATCATCCCCGGCGGCGTGAACTCGCCCGTGCGGGCGTTCCGGGGCGTGGGCGGCGATCCGTTCTTCGTGCAGCGCGCGGCGGGGTCGCGGCTGTGGGACGTGGACGGCAACGAGTACATCGACTACGTGCTCTCGTGGGGCCCCATGATCCTGGGCCACGCGCATCCCGAGGTCCTGGCCGCCGTCGCGGACGCCGCCACGCGCGGCACCTCGTACGGCGCGCCGACGGCCGCCGAGGTGGACCTGGCGGAGGCCGTGCAGGGCTTCTTCCCCTCCATGGAGCGGCTGCGCTTCGTGAGCTCGGGGACGGAGGCCACCATGAGCGCCGTGCGCCTGGCCCGCGGCTTCACGGGGCGCGACCTCATCCTCAAGTTCGACGGCTGCTACCACGGCCACGGCGACTCCTTCCTGGTCAAGGCCGGCTCCGGCGTGGCCACGCTGGGCCTTCCCAACTCCCCCGGCGTGCCGGCGGAGTTGTCGAAGCTCACGCTGACGGCGCCGTTCAACGACGTGGAGGCGGTGGAGACCATCTTCCGCGCGCACCCGGAGCGCATCGCCTGCGTGATCCTGGAGCCGGTGGTAGGCAACGCCGGCTTCATCGCCCCGGACGACGGGTTCCTGCAGGCCCTGCGGCGCATCACCGAGGCGGACGGCGCCCTGCTGGTGTTCGACGAGGTGATGACGGGGTTCCGCGTGGCTCCCGGCGGGGCGCAGGAGCGCTTCGGCATCCGCCCGGACCTGACCACGCTGGGCAAGGTGATCGGCGGCGGGCTTCCCGTGGGCGCGTACGGCGGCCGGGCGGACGTGATGGACTGGATCGCCCCCGTGGGCCCCGTCTACCAGGCGGGCACCCTGTCCGGCAACCCGCTGGCGATGGCGGCCGGGCTGGCGCAGCTGCGCATTCTGCGCGAGGAGAACCCGTATCCCCTGCTGGAGCGGCGGACGGCGCGGCTGGTGGAGGGGATGCTGGGCGTGGGGGCGGAGCTGGGCGTGCCCATGACGGGCGGCAGCCTGGGGTCCATGTGGGGCGTGTTCCTTGCTGCGGGGCCCGTACGCAGCTTCGAGGACGCGAAACGATCGGACGTGGAACTGTTCCGGCGTTTCTTTCACGCCGCGCTCCGGCGCGGGGTGTTCTTCGCGCCCTCGGCGTTCGAGGCCGGGTTCACCTCCACCGCCCACACCGAGCAGGATGTCGAAGAAACCATCTCCCGTTCCCGCGAGGCGCTCCGCGATGCCCTGGCGTAGGCTGTCCGTGCTGGCGCTGGTCTTTGCCGGCGCCTGCGCGCCCCGCGGCACCCGTGTGCCCACGGTGCCCGTCGTCGTCATCCGCGACACGACGGTCACCAACCGGCCGCCGGCCCCGCGCGACACCGTCGTCCTCACCCCCGCGCAGCCGTCGCGGCCGCCCGTGGCGAACGCGACGCCGGTGAGCGTGGGGCTGATCATCGACACGAGCACGGTGGAGATCGGCTCCGCGGGCGACTTCAGCGTCCACACGGAGGACGGGCGCGAGATCGGCCGGCTGCGGGGCGGGCAGACGGCGCTGTTCCGCGACGCGGGCTCCACCGTGTCGCTGAGCTCCGGCGGCGGGGGACAGGTGGCCGCTGGCGGGCTGCGTCCGCCGCTGCTCGTCCGCTCCACGGGGGACGGCACGCTGACGGTGCGCGGCCAGTCCTACCGCGGCGAGCTGCGCGTGCAGACGGCGCCCGGCGGGGGGCTCACGGTGGTCAACCGGCTGGACATGGAGACGTACCTGCAGGGCGTGGTGCCGCGGGAGATCGGCCGGTTCGACCTGGCCATCTACGAGGCCATCAAGGCGCAGGCGGTGGCGGCGCGGACGTACGCGTACACCTACCTGGGCCGCCGCGCGCAGCAGGGCTTCGACGTCTATGCCACGGTAGAGGACCAGGTGTACGGCGGCGCGGGGGCGGAGAACGAGACGGTGAACCGCGCCGTGCGTGAAACTTCCGGCGAGATCATGGCCTACAACGGACGGCCCATCACGGCGTACTACCACTCCACGTGCGCCGGTTACACGGCCGCCATCGACGAGGTATGGAACAACGCGCCCGTGCCGTACCTCGTCGCCGTGCGAGACCTGGACCCCAGCGGGCAGGCGTACGACCGCGCCAGCAGCCGCTTCAACTGGACGGAGCGCTGGACGCACGCCGAGCTGGTGGGCATCCTGAACCGCACGCTGGCGGACTCGCTGCGGGGCCGGCGCATCGAGCGGATCGAGGACATGCGGGTGACGCAGCGCACGCCGTCCGGCCGCATCCGCACGCTGCGGCTGGAGACGGACGCCGGCTCGTTCAGCCTGGGCAAGGACCGTATCCGGTGGATCCTGGTCCCCAACCGCGGCGGCCTGCTGAACAGCAGCAAGTTCGACGTGAGCCTGAACCGCGCCGGCGGCCGCGTCTCGGAGATCGTGGCGACGGGCGGCGGATGGGGGCACGGCATCGGGATGTGCCAGGTGGGCGCCATGGGCCGCGCCCGCGCGGGCCAGGACTACCGCACGATCCTGGGCACGTACTATCCGGGGACGGCCATCCAGAAGCTGTACTGAAGGACGTAGATCGGGCGGAGCGGGCGTGCGGCGCGGAGGGTGGCCCTCACCCGGGTTCGTAAACCTCACCCACCCTCTCCCACAAACTGCGTGGGAGAGGGTATACACCCCAGTACCGGCACGGCGGCAGGCATCTGCCGGAATGCAGTTCTCCCCCTCTCCGCGAGGAACGAGCGGGGAGGGGGCCGGGGGGAGGGGCACCCCGCCCGTGCAGGAGGCCCGCTAGTGCACGACGCAGTTCTCCC
>DATING010001099.1:0-2759 GCA_035474555.1 Longimicrobium sp.
AACGCAGCGTTCGCAGGTAGAAAAAAGAGTTCGCAGAGGAAGAGATCGATCCGTACCCTGCGTACTCCTTCTGCTCTCTGCGAACGTTGCGTTGAGACTGTTCTCTGCGAACGTTGCGTTGAGATTCTGAACAGGAGGCACAGCGACGGGAGCGGATGGGGCACGAAAACGAAGCGGCCTCCGCACGGAAGGGTGTGGAGGCCGAACCAGCAACGGACCTGCGGGAGGAGGACCGTCAGCGCGCGCCGAGCCGGACGGGAAGCACGACCCACACGTCGATGGGGACGCCACCCAGCATCGCCGGGGCGAACGCCTGGCGCCGGGCGATGTCCAGGATGGCGCGGTCCACCAGCGGCTCCGAGCCGCGGCGGCCGAGGACGGCGAACACGACCTCGCCGCCCGGTCCACCAGCATGCGCACGTGCACCCGCTCCCGCGACCGGGCGGAGTTGAAGAAGCGGCTCTCCCGCTGCGCGAATTCCATCAGGTCACGGCGCAGCTGCTCGATGTTCAGCAGCCGCGGTTCGCACTCCACCGCATCCTCCTGCGCCGCCGCCGGCGGCGTCATCCCGGCGGTGAGCGCCGCGCCGAGAAGGCGGGCGGCGCGCACGAGCCGGGCGCGGGCGGCGGGCGTGGCGCGGCGAGGCTGGATCAAGGGAACCGGGAGTCCGGGTCAGAGCGCTCGCGCGGGGCGACGTTCACGGTCATCCGGATGGGCAACTCCACCCATGCGTCCACGGGCTGGTCCCCGATCGCCGCGGGAAGAAAGCGCAGGGTCTGCATGGTGCTCAGGATGGCGGTGTTCAGCGTGGGGGAGCTGCTGCTGCGCGCGAGCTCGGCGTATGCCACCCCGCCTTCGCGCGTGACCAGCATGCGCACGGCCACGTTCGCGCGCGGATCGCTTCCGGCCGGCAGCGGGCGCTCGCGGGCGACGATGGCCTCCATCGCCGCACCCACCTGGCCCGGGTCCGCCAGCCGCGGCTCGCATTCGATCGCGCGGTCCAGGAGACCATCCGCCAGCGAGAGCGAATCCAGGCGAAAGTGCAGCACGCCGGTGCGCGCCGGGAGCGTGGGGAACAGGCCCGTGTGCTCGGCCACGACGCCGCGGACGAGGTCTTCCTGCACGTTGGCGTGATGCGTGTGCACGACCGAGCGCTCCGGGCGGCGGGCGTTGACCTCCACCACGACCAGTCCCTCCGGCTGCTCCACGCCCGCCTGCCGCGCCGCGTCACGCATGCCGGTTCGAAGCACGCGGATGACGTGAAAGCGCGGGGCCATGCGCGCGCTGTCCGCGGAGCGCTGGCCCGGCGACCGCGGATCCTGCGTCGCGGCGGCCGTGCAGCGGGAGTCGGACTGCGCGGCGGCGGGCGCGGCGGCGAGGACCGCGGCGGAGAGGACGACGGTTCGGATCAGCAATGCGGTCTCCACGATGGAAAGGAGGAGGCGTGCCTCGGTGCACGCAACCCGTTACGGATGAAGCAGATCCGGAGTTGCAGCCCGCGGACGGAGATGCCGGGGGGGCGCGCTGGCGAGTCCATCCCGGCGGAAGGTCCACGCGCCTCGACGCGGGGGCGGATGCGGCGGACGAAGTCGAATCCGGCGGACGAAGGCGGTCACGCGGATGGTGCCGGAACGGGCCGTGCGGCACAAACGTATCGCACGCCCGGGAAGGGTGGAAGGCCCGCCCCGCGCCGGCCTCCCCGTCTGGGAACGCGAAAGGGGGAGCCCGCGGGCTCCCCCTCTCGCCTTGATGAATCCTCCCGGTTCCCTCCGCGCTTACACCAGCAGCACGGACCGGAACGCCGCGTCGGCCAGGGCCACGCCGGCGGCGGTCGCCGTGGCGTTGGCGCTCAGGGTGAGCGTGTTCGTGCCGGCATCCACCGCCGCGACGGTGGTGTTCGCCGGGATCCCCGCGCCGCTGATGGCGTCGCCCACGCTCCACGTGGCGATGCTCGTCACGGCCGTGACCTGATTGGAGCCGCTGGCGGTGCTCCCCGTGCTGGCCAGGTGCGCCTTGCCGCTGGTGACGCACACCCAGTGGCTCACGGAGCCCGCGCCCGTAGGCGTCTGGTTGGCGATGCGGTCGCCGCGGTTCCAGGTGCCCGATGTGGGCGCCGCCGTGCCCCAGGCCCGCAGCGGCAGCGTGCCCAGCCGGTTGCCCTCGCGCACGTACGTCAGCGCGGCGAACGCCGACGTATCCAGCCCCCCGCGCCCGTACGCGTAGTTGTTGGAGACGTTCAGGTAGTTGTAGGTGCCGTTCAGCCGGATGGACGCGGTGCTGCTCACCACGTCGCGCCCCACGAAGCGGCAGTTGCTGATGGTGACGTTCATCACCGGCGTGCTGCCGGACGGCGCCACGTACACGCACCAGGCCCCATCCGCCACGTCGCGGAACGTCACGCCGTCCAGCAGCACGTCCGTCACGTCGCCGCTCACGCAGCTGATGTCCAGCGCGCGCGAAGTACCTCCCTGGAACCGGCCGCCCAGGATCTTGACCCCGCGCACGCTGTTGATGGCGGACACGCTGCCGCCCACGCCCACGTCCTGCAGGAAGTCGTTGTCCCGCAGCGTGAGGTCGCGCATCACGGGCGTGTAGTTGGGCCCGCCGCCGGACGGGTTGGCCGCGAACGGCTGGGCGGCGCACCGGCGCACCGTGTTGCCCTGCACCAGGATGTCGCTGCTGTTGCCGTGCACGAGGATGCCCGTGCCCGTGAGCATGTCCTCGATGACGTTGCCGCTCACCTTGCTGTCGTGGCAGTT
>DATING010001100.1:0-1501 GCA_035474555.1 Longimicrobium sp.
CGGGAAGGCGGCGCCAGGCGTGCGCGTCCTGGCAGGCGATCTCCGCGCGGGCGTGGCTGGTGCCGCGCACCGAGGCGCCGATCACCCGCCAGGTGGCGGCCGGGGCGGCGACGGCGCTCACAGCTCGGCCCACCCCGTGGGCGCCAGCTTCACCGTCTCGTCCGGCCGCGAGTGGGCGACCGACTGCATGCTGCGCGAGAGCCAGACGAACATCTCGCGGAAGTCGAGCCCCTTCAGCCGCAGCGGCGCGCGGACGGAGATCTTGGCCAGGGCCTCGAGGTTGGCGTTCTCCACGCCCACCGCGAAGAAGGCGACCTGCTTCCGGGTCTCCGCGTCCTTGAGGCGGGCGACGGCGCGCTCCACGTCCTCGGGCCGTTCGCCTTGCGGCTCGCCGTCGGTCACCAGGAAGATCCAGGGGCGGTAGTAGGCCACGTCGTAGGCGCGGTAGCGCGCCTTGCGTTCCTCCACCATGTCCAGCCCCTTCTCGATCGCCGCGCCGATGTGCGTCATCCCCTCGGCGTTCAGGAAGGGGATGTCGAAGCGGTCGGGCGAGACGAAGTCCTGCACCACCCGGATGCGGTTGTCGAAGGCGACGACGGCGATCTCAACGCGGCGCGCGGCGAGCGGATCGACGGCCAGGTCGAAGCGGAAGGCTTCGAGGCCGGCGAGCATGGCGTCGAGCGGGGGGCCCTGCATGGAGCCCGAGGTATCGAGCAGGAGCACGCACGGGCAGCGCGGCTCGGGGTTCTCGGCGAATTCTACGGCGTCTTCCAGCTTCGCGAGCAGCGACATTGTAAGGGATCTCCGTGTCCCGTTGGCGGGGTGAGGGGACGGCGGGCGGTGGGATGCGCCTGCGGCACGTCGAATTTCACCCCGAATCTGTCAAAACTCAACCGTTTCCTGCGGCCGTCCGTCCTTCGATGCTCGTACTGCGGAACCGCGGTGGTCGGGCGTGTCCCTCCGCTGCGCTCCGGGCCGGGCTGCGCGCGCGGTAGGCAACGATACCGCCGTTGCCAACCGCGCCGGGCCACCGGCGGCGCCAGGCATCCGCACACTCCGCCGTCCTGTGGCGATGCGCCGCCGCCGTCCCGGCCCTCCGGGCGCGCATCCCTCACGCAACCCGTGCCGCAGGGAGGTTCGGACGTCCCCGCAGCCCCGGAGCGCGCCGCCCCCGATCATCCCGGATCCAGCGCGCGGCGTCTTGTGGGACACACGAAAGCTGTCGCTCGCGCGCAGTTCACCCCCTCCCCCGCGCCCAGCGGGGGAGGGGGCCGGGGGGAGGGGGCCGGCCGCCGCATGCGCACGGATTCGCCCGACGCATCGGGAGATTCGCTCGACGCATCCGCCGACCCCCCGATCGACTGGCAGATCGATCCCGATTCGCTCGCCTACGTCATCTACACCTCCGGCAGCACGGGCCGGCCCAAGGGCGCTGCCAACGCGCACCGTGGCGTGGTCAACCGCATCCTGTGGATGCAGGAGACGTTCGGGCTCGCGGCCG
>DATING010001101.1:0-4070 GCA_035474555.1 Longimicrobium sp.
TGGCGGCGGGGATCCAGGACGTGCCGCAGACGGTCACCTTCTCGCCCATCTACGACCGGCGGGTGGACGTGGACGTGGTGCTGCAGTACCGGCTGCCGGCCGCGCTGGAGGCGGGCGCGCGGTGGAACTACGGCAGCGGCACCCCGTTCACGCGTCCCGTGGCGCAGATCGTGGGCTTCGAGACGGACATCGCCGGGGGCGGATACCGCGTTCCCCGTCCCGAGGGCGAGGACCCGGACGTGCCGCTGTACGTGGTGCTGGGCGACCGCAACCGGGAGCGCTACCCGGCGTACCACCGCCTGGACGTGACCCTGCGCCGCCCGTACGTGCGCCGCTGGGGCACGTTCACGCCGTACCTGCAGGTGCTGAACGTGTACAACAAGAAGAACGTGCTCTTCTACTTCTACAACTACGACAAGACGCCGCCCACGCGCAGCGGCCTGAGCATGTTCCCGATCCTCCCCGCCATCGGCGTCGAGGCGAGCTTCTGAGGACGAGGGGCGCGTTCGGGCATCGTGGACATGCTGGCCTTTCGTAGTGAACGACAACCGAGGTTCCTGATGTTGTTTCGGATGATGACGGCCGCCGCGGCGGTGCTGGTGCTGGCCGGGTGCACCATCGCGGACGTGACGGTGCCGCCCAGCGACGACCGGCTGGTAATCGAGGCCGTGCTGCGGACGGACATCGTGCGGCAGACCATCCTGCTGCACCGCTCCGTGCGCGAGCAGACGTCCGTGGGCGAGACGGGCGCGCGGGTGGTGGTGACGGGCGGCGGGCGCACGATCACCTTCGCGGAGACCACGGATCCGTGCTACACCATCTCCGCGGACTACGAGGAGGCGGAGGTGGCCGTCGACGTCGCCTGCTATGCCAGCCCGGGGCAGGACGGCCGCTGGGTGCAGCCGGGGCAGACGTACGAGCTTCGGGTGGAGACGGCGCGCGGCGAGGTGGCCCGGGCCATCACCACGGTGCCCGGGGCGTTCAGCGCGAACGGCATCCGCACCACGAGCCGCAACGACCGCGTGGAGCCGGTGTGCTGGCTGCCGCCCGCCACGCCGCTCCCGCTGAGCTGGACGCCGTCGCCCGGCGCGTGGGGATACCTGGTGCCGCTCACCATCTTTGGCTTGAGCGGTACGCTGCCCCCCAGCTTCAACGCGCCGGACCCCATGGAGCTGGTGGGCGTGTCCGTCTCGGCCAGCGACACCACGCTGGTGCTGCCGGGGGAGTTCGGCGTGTTCGACCGCTTCGACTTCAACCAGGACCTGCTGCGCGCCCTGCAGGGCGGCCTGCCGGACGAGACCGCCGCCCGCGTGGTGATCGCCGCGGCGGACCGCAACTACATCAACGGCGTGCGCGGCGGCAACTTCAACCCGTCGGGGCAGGTGCGCGTCTCCAGCATCGCGGGCGACGGCGTGGGCGTGTTCGGCTCGCTCACCACCCTCACCTTTCTCATCGACGTCGGTCCGCCGAGCGCCGGCTTTCCCGCCTGCATCGGCCAGCCCTAAGGCACCCTGGCCGCGGCCGCTGATACCGGATCCAAGAAAAGAAAAATTCTCACCCAGAGGGAACAGAGGGAACAGAGAACAGACATTCCTCCTCTGTTCCCTCTGTTCCCTCTGGGTGAGACCAGTGCTTTTCGGATCTGGTATGATGACACCTCTTCCGCCCGCTCCGCGAGACGCCTCGCTTTTGACTTCTTGCAGTCTGGATGACGTGGTAGGGCGGGGGAAACGCAGAGCGCGGCCCGGGACGGTGTCCCGGGCCGCGCTTCGATTACGGGCGCAAGGCGGTCAGCGAGGGCCGATCGCGTAGACAACCACCACCGTGGCGCGCACCGTCTGCTCGCCGGGGTTGATGGGGGTGGCCATGCTCGCGGCCGCGTCGGCCATCTGCATACGCTCCATCATCACGGGCTGCACCATGCCCACGTCCGCCGTGTACGCCTCGCGCACCATCCCCAGGCTCAGCCCGAGCGCGTTCGCCAGCGCCTCGCCGTCGGAGCGGGCGCGGCGCACGGCATCGTCGATGGCGCGCTGCCGGAACGCCTGCGGATCGCGCAGCCCAAAGCGCACGCCGTTCACGCGGTTGGCGCCCGCCCCCAGCGCCGCGTCGATCACCGTGCCCACGCGCTCGATGTCGTCCAGCGTGACCGACACCGTGTTCGACACGCGGTAGCCGCGGATGCGGGGCTCGCTCACGTCCGGACGGGGCTGCGGATCGTAGTCCGGGTACACGTTGTAGTCGCGCGTCTCGATGCGGTCGCGCGGCACGCCGGCGCGCACCAGCGCCTCGATCACCCGCTGCATCCGCTGGGCGTTCTCCGCCGCGGCCTGCTGCGCCGTGGCGGCCGACGTCTCCACCCCAAAGTCGCCGATGGCCTGGTCCGGCTTGGCGCGTGCCTCGCCCACGCCGGTCACGCGGATGGACTGCTCCCGCGCCTGCCCCGGCTGCTGCTGCGCCGCCGCCCCATCCGCCACCACGGCAAGTCCCACCGCGGCCAGCGCCGCCGCGATCATCGTCTGCTTCATCATCCTCGTCCCCTCACGTGTAGAGTGCGCGTGCCGCCCCGGTGGCGGCTCGCACGGTTGTACCCGCTGCGCCGCGCGGAGGTTGCGAGCCGCCGTCCACGCGGCGGAAAAAGAAGCGGGCCCGGAGCGGGGAAGCTCCGGGCCCATACTGGGGGTGGACAGCGTTGGACGGCGTGGGAGGGACGGTGCTGCGGTTTGACGGGGCGGGAGGATGCTGCAGATAGGGTGAGAACTACCGGGCCACCTTCGCTGACTCCCCTGATCATCTGTGTGCCCTGTTCGGGCGGTGATGCCTATGGATAAAGCAAGGGCGGGGCCAGGGGGCCAGAGAAGAGAATTTCTTGTGTTTGCAACGATTTAGCGGACGCCAGAGCACGGCGGATCCGCTTCCACTGGGGAGCGCGGGGTACGCTATGAGACACCTGTGTCCCACGCCCCTTTTTCGCTGTATACAATACACGACGAAAGGTAAAACGGATGGTGCTACATGGATCTTTCCGGACTGCGACACGCGCCGCTTCGGGGGGAGGATCATCGTCGAGCCGGGGGATGATCGGGGTGCGGGAAAGGTGAGGGTCGGGCCCGCGGGGGTGGAGCCAGGCCCGCGGGAGTGCTAAGTTCACGTACGGGCGGTGGATGCGCCCGATTTTGATCCCCAGTGAACGGATTCAGGCGGTATGGCGGGCAGGAAGTACGGCATCAGGGAGGTGTTCGCCACGCTGCAGGGCGAGGGCGCCCAGGCGGGGACGCCGGCGGTGTTCCTCCGCTTTGCGGGGTGCAACCTGGGCTACGACGTGTGCCCGTGGTGCGACACGGACTGGGTCAAGGCGCAGTACACGCTGGACCTGAACGACACGCTGGACCTGGTGCGCCGCACGGCACAGGAGGGGTTCGGCGGGGAGCGGCCGGGGCTGCTGCTGGTGGCCACCGGCGGCGAACCCAGCCTGCAGTTCGACCGCCCGCTGAGCGATACGCTGCGGGCACGCGGCTACCGCATCACCATGGAAAGCAACGGCTCGCGCCCCGTGGACCGCTCGCTGGTGGACTGGCTGACCGTGTCGCCCAAGCAGGCCGAGTTCGCGCAGAAGGAGGGCGACGAGCTCAAGCTTCTGTACACGGGCGCCCTGGCCCCGGGCGCCACGCCGGACGTGGACGCCGTGCGGCGGATCGCGGAGGGCACGCGCTTTGGGCAGTACTTCCTGCAGCCGGTGGACGTGCCCGTGCTGGGCGGGCCCAACTACGCCGAAACGATCGCCGCCGTGATGGAGCTGGGACCACCCTGGCGCCTGTCCGTGCAGACGCACAAAGTCGCGGGCATCCCGTGATTTTCCGCTGACCGTGCGCGCGTTCTACACGGACCGCTTCGTCCTGCCGCTGCCGGTGGGACATCGTTTCCCGATGATCAAGTACGCGCGGCTGCGGGAGCGCTGCTTGGACGAGGGCGTGCTGCGCGCGGACGAGATGCGGGAGCCGCCGGCCGCCACCTGGGACGAGCTGGCCCGCGTGCACGACCCCGCCTACCTGGCCGCCGCGCGCGACGGG
>DATING010001102.1:0-4953 GCA_035474555.1 Longimicrobium sp.
CCCCGACCCTCCCCCGCAAACGGCGCGGGGGAGGGCGAATTCGGCTCGTGCACTCCAGCAGCCCCGGTGCACCGGCGAGAGGGCCCCCTCCCCCCGGCCCCCTCCCCCGCTTCGCGGGCAGGAGGGGGAGAACTGCACTTCCAGCGAAAGCCAGCCAGCGTGCACGGGCTGGGGTGTACACCCCCTCCCGCGCAGTTTGCGGGAGGGGGTGGACGAGCCTAAGCGAGGCCGGGGGCGGGCCACAGCCCCGCCCCGCTCTCCATCCTCTCCCTCAAACGACCTGCCCTCCCCCGAACCCGGAGGAGGGCATCCGTATTCCGTACACCGCCGCGCCCATCCAGTGCGCGGGCTCCGCGCGGAGGGCGGAGGCGGCGAGCACGCGGATCCACTCACGCACTCACGCACTCACGCACTCACGCACTCACGCACTGCCGTTCCTACTTCTTCGGCTTCTTCGCGGCGGTCTTGCTGGCCGTCTTGCTCGCCGTACGGGCCGTGGTCTTTGCCGCGGCGGAGCGGGCAGACTGGGCCGTCTTGGACTTCGTCGCCGGCCGCTTGGCCGCCGTGTCCGCGGACTTCGCGGGCGCCCGGGCCGACTTGGCCGCGGGACGCTTGGAGGCCGTCTTCGCTCCGCGTCCGCGCGCACCGGGCTTCTTGGCGGGCGGGCCGGCGGCCTCGCGCTCGGCGAGCAGCGGGATGGCCTGCTCCAGCGTGAACGACTCCGGTTCTACCCCCTTGGGCAGGGACGCGTTCACGCTCCCGTGCTTGACGTACGGCCCGTAGCGCCCCGCGAACAGGTTCACGGGCTCGCCGTCGCGCGGGTGCGCGCCCAGCGTGCGCAGGGGCTCGATGGCCGCCCGCTGGCCCCGCCCGCCCTTGGGCTGCGACAGCAGCTCCACGGCGCGCGCCAGGCTCACCGTGTAGACGTCGTCTTCCTTCGCGAGGGAGCGGAAGTCGCCCTCGTGCACCACGTACGGGCCAAAGCGGCCCGCGTTGGCCACGATCTCCTTGCCCGTTTCCGGGTGGTTGCCCAGGGTGCGCGGCAGGGACAGCAGCTGCAGGGCCGTCTCCAGCGTCAGGTCCGCGGGGTTCATCCCCTTGGGGAGCGAGGCGCGCTTGGGCTTGGCCTTGGAGCCCTCCTCCGCCTCGCCCAGCTGCACGTACGGCCCAAAGCGGCCCTGCAGCATCAGCACGGGCTTCTGCGTCTCGGGATCGATCCCCAGCTTGTCCGGGCCCTCGGCCTTGGCCTTGACCAGCTTTTCCACCTGCTCCGCCGTCAGGTCGGCCGGCGCGATCCCCTCCGGCAGCGACGCCGTGAGCATCTCGCCCTCCGCGCCCATCTCCGCGAACGGGCCAAATCGCCCGATGCGGACGCGCGCGCCGAGCCCCTCCAGGATCACCGTGGACGCCTCGCGCGGGTCGATCCCCTCCTGCCCGCGCTTGACCGTCTCGTCCAGCCCGTCGTATCCGAAGAAGAAGTCGCGCAGGTAGGGGAGCCACTCCGCCCCGCCCTCGGCGATCTCGTCCAGCTCTTCCTCCATCTTCGCCGTGAACTTCGTATCGACGAGGTGGGGGAAATTCTTTTCCAGCAGCCCCGTGACGGCGAACGCGGTAAAGGTGGGCACCAGGTTGTTGCTCACCCGGTCCACGTAGCCGCGGTCGATGATGGTGCCGATGATGCTGGCGTACGTGCTGGGGCGGCCGATCCCCTCCTGCTCCAGCATCTTCACCAGCGTCGCTTCGGTGTAGCGCGCGGGCGGCTGCGTGGTGTGGCTCACCGCCTCCAGGCTGCGCAGCGCCACGTCGTCGCCCGCCTTGAACGGGGGCAGCGGCTCGTCGCGGTCTTCCAGCGCCGCATCCGGATCGTCCGATCCCTCCACGTAGGCGCGGAAGAAGCCGGGAAAGTCGATGCGCTTGCCGGACGCACGGAAGGTCGCGTTGTCCGCCTGGATGATGGCCGTGAGGTACGTGAGCCGCGCCTCGGCCATCTGGCTGGCGACGGTGCGCTTCCAGATCAGGTCGTACAGCGCCGCCTCCACGCCCGTCAGGCGCAGCTCCTCCACCGTCTTCATCTCCGTGCCGGCGGGGCGGATGGCCTCGTGGGCCTCCTGCGCGCCCTTGGACTTGGTGGTGAACTGGCGCGGCTGCGGGCTCAGGTACGCGTCGCCGTACAGCTTGCGGATGCGGCTGCGCGACGCCGTCATGGCCTGATCCGAAAGGTGCACCGAGTCCGTACGCATGTACGTGATGAGGCCCTCCTCGTACAGCCGCTGGGCAATGCGCATGGTGTCGCGCGCAGAGAGCCGCAGCTTGCGGTTGGCCTCCTGCTGCAGCGTGGACGTGGTGAACGGGGGATACGGACGGCGCACCGTCGGCTTCTCGTCCGTCTCCGCCACCTTCCACTCCGCCGCCCGCAGCCGCTCCTGCAGCGCCTTCGACTCGTCTTCACCCAGGAGGACGACGTCCGCCGTCTTGAGCCGGCCCGTGTTCTCGTCGAAGTCGCGCCCCGTCGCCACGCGCTTGCCCCCGACGGTCGCGAGGACGGCGCTGAAGGGGCTGATGCCGCGCAGCAGGGTGGCCTTGAGGTCCCAGTACGTGGCCGAGCGGAACGCGCGCCGCTCCCGCTCGCGGTTCACCAGCAGGCGCACGGCCACGGACTGCACGCGGCCCGCGCTGAGCCCCGTGGAGATCTTCTTCCACAGCAGCGGGCTCACCGTGTAGCCCACCAGGCGGTCCAGGATGCGCCGCGTTTCCTGCGCGCGCACCAGGTGCTCGTCGATCTGCCGGGGGTTGGCCAGGGCGGCGCGGATGGCCTCGGGGGTGATCTCGTGGAAGACGATGCGCGAGATGGGCACCTTCGGGTTCAGCACCTGCACCAGGTGCCAGCCGATGCTCTCCCCCTCGCGGTCTTCGTCGGTCGCGACGATGAGCTCGTCCGCGTCCTTGAGCAGCGCCTTGAGCTCCGAGACGATCTTGGCCTTTTTTCCAGGCACGATGTACAGCGGCTCGAAGTCCGCGTCCACGTTCACCCCCAGCCGCGCCCACTCCTGCCCCTTGAGCTTGGCGGGGATGTCGGCGGCGGATTCGGGGAGGTCGCGCACGTGTCCCATGGATGCCGCCACCCGGTAGCCCGAGGGGAGGAAGCCGCGGATCGTCTTGGCCTTGGTCGGCGATTCCACCACCACCAGCCGCGTTTCTTTCTTGCCGGCCATCTCAGTCGAAAAAAGAAGAAAACCCCGCCATGGAGCCGCGGCGCCCAATCAGGCGATGCGGTCGCGGATGGAATCGTGTATGTCGCGTGCGGCGTCGTCCACGGACCGGCCGTCGGTGGGCAGAACGAGGTGTGCCCGCGCGTAGAACCGCTCGCGCTCCGCCAGCCGGCGCCGCACGACCCCCAGCGGGTCTGGTCCGGCGAGCAAGGGCCGTTCCCCCGGCGGCGAAGCCGCGGAGCGGCGGACGGCTTCTTCGGGCGAGACCGTGAGCCACACGCAGAAGGTGCGGGGACCCAGCAGGTCCAGCAGGGCGGGGTTGGTAATCCACCCGGCACCCGGAGAGAGCACCATGCGCATGCGGGCCGCCACCCGCGGAGTCGCCTCCGCCTCCATCCGCCGGAACGCCGCCTCGCCCTCGTCCGCGAAGATCTCGCGGATGGAACGCCCCGCCTCGCGTTCGATCTCGCGGTCCAGGTCCACGTGCGTCCAGCCCAGCCGCTCCGCCAGCGCCGCGCCCACCGCGGATTTCCCGGAGCACATCATCCCGACGAGGACGATGCGCTCGATGGGATCGCCCGCCGAAGTCTCCGAATCAGCCACGTCCGTCATCCTTGCCGAAACGAGCAGCCGTGGCGGAAGGCATCCCTCCGTCGGCAAAGCGAATGAATTCGCCGCAACGACCACACGAAGTCCGCCTGCGCGGACTGACGGCTCTGTCTCCGCCTCGGACATCGTGCACGGTCCGCCGTGCTCCCCCTCTCCGCGAGGAACGAGCGGGGAGGGGGCCGGGGGGAGGGGCGCTCCGCCGGTGCAGGAATCCCGCACCCGGGCACGATCCCCGATCCCGTTCCGCCGGAAGCCCGCCACCCGCCACGGCACTCGCCCGTGCCGGACCCGTCGGCGAAGGCCGACATCACGTTTTCGGTGCCGCGACTTCAGTCGCCGGGGCTGGGAGCCGGCTCGCCCCGCCCCTGCCCCGCCCGCGCATCCGCCTCCGCTTCTGCCGCCGCCTCGCCCCTCCCGCGCCTCCCGCCCACCTCCGACCGTGGACGCTCAGCCCCCGGCGAACGCCCCGCGGGCGCGGATCTGCTCCAGGTAGGCGTCGAACGACCGGCGCAGCTCCGTCATCGAATCCCCGCCGAACTTCTCCAGCACGGCGCCGGCTAGCACGATGGCCACCATTGCCTCCGCCACCACGCCCGCCGCGGGCACGGCGCAGACGTCGGAGCGCTCGCGGACGGCCTCCGCCGGTGCGCCCGTGCGCAGGTCCACGGTGCCCAGCGGCGTCATCAAGGTCGAGATCGGCTTCATGGCCGCGCGGCAGACGAGCGGCTGGCCCGTGGTGATCCCGCCCTCCAGCCCGCCCGCGTGGTTGCCCACGCGCCCGAATCCCCCGGCCCGCGCCAGGGCGTCCTCGCGGGTGATCGCGTCGTGCACGCCGCTGCCGGGGCGTAGGGCGGCCTCGAACCCCAGGCCGATCTCCACGCCCTTGATGGCCTGGATGGACATCAGCGCCGCGGCCAGCCGCCCATCCAGCTTGCGGTCCCACGACACGTGCGAGCCCAGGCCGGCCGGCACGCCGTGCGCCACCACCTCCACGACGCCGCCCAGCGTGTCCCCGTCACGTTTGGCCTGGTCGATGGCGTCGATCATCCGCCCCTCTGCCTCCGGGTCCAGGCACCGCACGGGGGACGGGTCGCTGGCCTCGTTCAGCTCCACGGGCAGCGTCTCGGGCACCTTC
>DATING010001103.1:0-2810 GCA_035474555.1 Longimicrobium sp.
CGTGCGTCCGCTCACCCGGCGAAAGAGCGAGCCCTCCAGGTCGCGGGTGGGGATGACGGGGTACCCGGCGATGCCGCTCCCCGTGGGGATGGCCCCGGTGGCGTCCGACCGGAACGGCTGCGCGCCCAGCAGGGCCGGGAGCGCGCAGGCCGCGAAGGCGGGAAGCAGGATGCGGGCGATGCGGATCTTCATCATGCGCCTTTTAGAACGGCTGGCGAAAGGAAAGGCCATAGCCCACGGACAGGATGAAGCGCGCGCCGTCGCCCGCCAGCCCCGTGAGGTCGGCCACCCCGGCGGTCACCACCAGGGGCACGCGGCGGATGGGGATCAGCGAGGCGGCCAGGTTCAGGTCCTGCCCCGTCCAGTCCGCCATCACCGACAGGGGCTCGGTCACCCGCACGCCCACGGCGCCGAACACGTTGACGGTCTCGTTGCCGTCGCGGTCGTCCTGCTCCAGGCGAAAGCGCCCGTTGCCCACGCCCAGGCTGAAGACGGCCAGACCGAAGCGCCGCGCCGGGTCCTGGCGCAGGGGCACCATGCGCGTGCCGACCGCGTACAGGCTGCCGTCGTCGTCTGTTCCGCCCCAGCGGACGGCGTTCTCCCATCCCACGGCCACGCTGGTGCGGCTGCCCACGGCGCGGTGCAGCCGCACGCTCACGGCGCCCGTCTCCAGCGGCGTACCGCGGATGGTGGAGTACGAGGTGAGCGCCACCTCCGCGGCCAGCACGCGGCGGGTGCCGAACCCCACCCCGGCCACGACGGCCGCGTCGGACGCTTTCGTGTAGCGGGTGCGGCCCTGGTACGACACGCCCACGAACAATTCGCCCGCGTCCACGCCGTACGCCGTGGGCACCGACACGCTGGCGGCGGGCCCCAGCCGGGGCTGCTCGCGCGCGAACCCGCGCCCCAGCCGCAGCGCCTGCCGGTTGCGCCGCGCCGTCTCGGGGTTGGCCGCGATCCCCGTCCCCGGGCACGAACGCGGGGAAGCGGCGGTCATGCCGGAAGACGAAACGGCGCTCGGCGGCCCCCCGTCGGACGGCGGGACCGGGACCATCCCCGCCGAAGATGCGGCGGTCGGCGTCCCCGGCTGTGCGCTCCCCGGCGCTGTTCCGGCGCCGACGGCGGGCGGATTCGCGGCGGACAACGGCGGAGTGCCGGCGGCCGCGGTGGTGCCGGGCGCGGGGCGGTCCGGGTCGTCGCCTGGGGCCTCGGACACCTCCGGCTTGCCGGTGCAGGGGTCGATGCGCACGAGCCCGGTTTGCTGGGCCTGCGCGGGTGCGGCCGCCAGCCCGGCGGCGGCGGCGAGCAACAGCAGTGCGCGTGCAGTGAGGCGCATGGTGCGCTGGGAGGACAGGGGGTCGTCTGGAGAGACGGCGCGCGGTGAAGACGACGGCCCCGCGGCGGGGGCGTCCGCGCAAACAGGCATGGCGGCACGAGATGCATGCAATATCGCCGCACCGGTCGCACCGCACAAGGTTGATACGCCCGGCCGTGGCAGCGGGGTCGCCGGAATGGACACGCCGCCGGTGGGGACCGTAGCTTGCGGGGAACGCCTTGCCCGCCTTGTGCACCCGCGACCCGCGACTCCATGCGCCGAATCCTGCTCCCGCTGCTGCTGGCCCTGGCCTGCGCCGTCCCCGCCGCCGCGCAGACGGACACCTCCGCCGCCGTGCGCCCCGCCGACCTGGTGCGGCTGACCGTGTGGCGCATGCCCGAGTTCTCCGGCGACTTCCCGGTGGCGCCGGACGGCACCATCCAGCACCCGCTGCTCACGGAGGTGCGCGTGGTGGGCCGTCCCCGCGACGAGGTGCGGCGCCAGCTGCGCGAGGTGCTGCTGCGGTACGAGAACGATCCGCAGTTCGTGTTCGACTACCTGTACCGCGTGGCGGTGACGGGCGAGGTGCGGCTCCCCAACCTGTACAGCCTGCCCCCGGAGACGAGCCTTTCGCAGGCGATCGCGGCGGCGGGTGGCCTGTCGGAGTTCGGCCGCATCAACGACGTGCGGCTGATCCGCAATGGGCAGGAGATGGTGCTGGACCTGCGCGACCCGGGTTCGGCCGTGATGGAGATGCGCATCCGCTCCGGCGACCAGATCCGCGTCCCGCGCCGCGGCTCCAGCTTTCGCGACTACCTGGGCCTGGGCGCGAGCCTGGTCGCCGCCGTCGGATCCGTCGTCGCCGCGCTGGCCGTGCTGGCGACGTAAGGGAAGTGCGGAAGTGCGGAAGTGCGAACGAAGGCCCGGCGGCATGCCGGGCTTTTTCGCGTTGGGCGGGCGGCCGAGGTGCAGAAGGGGCGGCATCGAGCCGGAGCGGCGGGGGCCGGCATGGAACGGAGCGGCGGAGAACGGCCTCGAGCGGGAGCGGTGGGGCCGGCATCGAGCCGGAGCGGTGGGAGGCCGGCATCGAGCCTGAGCGGCTAAAGCCGCCGCTGGGAAAGCCATAAGCCCTGTCTCGCGCCGAGGCGCGACACGAACAGGGCTTCAACTGCGTTACTGCGCCTCGGTGCACCGGGACGGCCCGTGCCGGACAGTCCGCGAAGGCGGACTTCGTGAATTTCCAGCGGCGAATTCATTCGCTCGGGGCCCCGGCGGGACTTCGCATCCGCGCACCGATGGCTCCCCCGGGACTGCACCTCGGTGCACCGGGAGGGCCCGTGCAGGGGAGTCCGCGCAGGCGGACTTTGTGTCGTTGTTGCGGCGAATTCATTCGCTCGGCGGGATGCCTGCCTCGCCGCCGGGGATTACGTTCGCGCCCGCCACACGCCGCCCATCTGCCGTAACTCACGCACTTTCGCACTAACGCACTAACGCA
>DATING010001104.1:0-2251 GCA_035474555.1 Longimicrobium sp.
TCACTCCCCCGAAAGAGTAGCCGTGCGAAAGCCTGGGGTAAGCTTCGAACAATTTCAGGCGCTGGACATCCGCGCGGGTATGGTGGTGCGCGCGGAGCCGTTTCCGGAGGCGCGCAAGCCGGCCATCAAGCTGTGGATCGACTTCGGGCCGGAGCTGGGGATCCGCAAGAGCAGCGCGCAGCTCACGGTGCACTACACGCCGGAGACGCTCGTGGGCCGGCGGGTGATCGCCGTCACCAACTTTCCCCCGCGGCAGATCGGCCCCGTGATGTCGGAGGTGCTGGTCCTGGGCGTCCCGGACGAGAACGGCGCCGTCGTCCTCCTGCATCCCGACCAGGACACGCCCCTCGGCGGCCGCGTGTTCTGATCCGTTCCACGCCGAAATCTTGATTCCAGCCGAAGAAAAGGCGAATTTGGAGGCTGCTCCCCACCTGGAGGTGCCGCCATGCTGAGCTACACGCTGCTGCTGCACGGATACGACAGTCCCGGCGACGGTCTGCCCGGGGCGCTCGTGCGCGACCTGCTCCAGGCGGTCGACCGCGGCGCCAAGGGAGCCGTGCGCCTGCGCCTGGAGGGCCGCAGCTGGGCACGCGGCGGCCCTCCTCCCGCCTGGGTGAACGAGGCCGCTGACTTCCAGATGACGGGATTTCACCGCGGAACCCCGGGAATCGACCTGCGGATCAGGACGCTGGCCGAGGCGTTGCCGGGCCGCTTCGCGCAGGAGGACCTGTTTCCACCCGCCGATCCCGCGGATTCCGCGCTGACGCTCATGCACCGGAGCCTGGGCGATGCCCTCGCCGGCGAGGCGGACAGCGACGCGTACGATCCGCCGCTCCTGCGCAGCTTCCAGGAGTTCAAGGAGGTGTTCCGTCACGGGGTCGCTGCCGTGGAGATCCGGAACGGCCGTGCCGACCGCCCCTCGCTGACCATCACGCCCCAGGGGATCCGGGTCGTGCAGCGGCTGCAGCGCCAGACGCCCGGCCCCCGCCGCGTGCGCATCGCCGGAAAGGTGGACGCCATCCGGCACAGCGACCGCGCGTTCACCCTCATCCTCCAGTCCGGCGAGCCGGTGCGCGGCGTGCTCGCGGAGGGGGAGCCCGAGGTGCTGGCCCCGTTCTTCGGAAAGGTGGCGGTGGTGAGCGGGATGGCGCAGTTCCGCCCGTCCGGCTCGCTGCTGCGCGTGGATGCGGACGGCGTGGAGCCCGGCGGCGAGCCGGAGCTGGCGCTCTGGTCCGAGCCGCCCCGCCCGCTGTTCGCGGGGATGGATGCGCAGGCGCTTCGCAGGCCGCAGGGCGCCCGGTCCGGGCTGCGCGCCATCGTGGGCGCGTGGCCGGGTGAAGAGACGGACGAGGAGATCTTCGCGCTGCTGGAGGAGATTTCGTGATCTCCGCGTCCACCCCGCTCCTGCTCGACACCAACATCCTCATCCACCTTGCCCGCGGCGGCACGGCGGCCCAGCGGCTTGAATCCGCGTATGCGCTGACCGAGCGCCGGCTCACGCCGTTCATCTCGGTGGTCACCGTGGGCGAGCTCCTGTCGTTCGCGACCCGCAACGGCTGGGGCGATGCCAGGCTGGCCGCGCTGGAGCAGCTGGTGTCCCACCTGGTGGTCGTGGACATCAGCCGCGAGCCCGTGCTGCGGGCGTACGCCGCGTTCGACGCGCAGCTCACCGGCGCCGGAATGCGCATGGGCCAGCAGAACGATCTCTGGATCGCGGCGACCGCGGCCGCGACCGGTGCGATCGTCCTGACGACGGACAAGGATTTCGACGTGCTGCACCCGGGCTCCATCCAGCGGGAGTGGGTGGACCCGGACACGCTCCGCTGACCGAGCCCCGGCCGCTCCCTTTTGGCCCGTTGTCGCCCCGGCGCGGCGTGCGTAGGTTGGGTGCGCCGGAGCAGGCACCATCCGCCGGGAACCCCGACCCGAGCCCATCCGTGAAACGAATCCTTTCCACCACCGCCCTGATGCTCGCCGCCGCGGCCGCCGTACCCGCGGGCGCGCAGACCGGCGCGCCCATGCCGGCCGTACGGCTGGACTACGAAGAAGAAACGCTCCCCAACGGGCTGCGCGTCATCTACCACGTGGACCGCAGCGCCCCCGTGGCCGCCACGGTGCTGTGGTACGACGTGGGCTCCAAGCACGAGGTCACCGGCCGCACCGGGTTCGCGCACCTGTTCGAGCACCTGATGCTCTTCACCGGGTCGCGCAACGCGCCGGAGGGGCGGCACTTCGGGCTGCTGGAGGCCGT
>DATING010001105.1:0-5937 GCA_035474555.1 Longimicrobium sp.
TACACGCTGTGGACGGTTCCCGCGGCGGACGGGTGGACGCTGATCGTCAACAAGCAGACGGGGCAGTGGGGGACGGTGTACGACGCCGCGCAGGACCTGGCGCGCATCCCCGTGCGCGCGGAGACGGCCGCGGGCGAGCCCGTGGAGCAGCTGACCATGCGCTTCGAGCCGGGGAGCGGCGGCGCGGGGACGCTGGTGATGGCGTGGGAGAACACGCGCGTGCTCGTCCCCGTCACCGTGGCGCCGTGAACGACGAGACCACGCCCCTGGACGTAGGGCCCACGCCGGACGGCACCGAGCTGCGCATCCGCTGGAAGGACGGCGCCGTGTCGGATTATCCGCCGCGCTACCTGCGGCTGATGTGCCCGTGCGCCGGCTGCATCGACGAGTTCACAGGCCGGCCGCTGGTTAACCCGGCGGCCGTGCCCATGGACGTGCATCCCGCGGCCATCCACTACGTGGGCGACTACGCCATCCGGTTCGACTGGAGCGACGGCCATCACACGGGCATCTACCCGTGGGACTACCTGCGCGACATCTCCACCAGCACCTGACGGCGGATGAGCTACGACCTGGACCTGTTTCGCCCCCCCGCGCACGGCGACGCGCTGGCCGTTGCGCGGGCGTCGTACGAGAACGAGGACTTTACGCCGCCCGTGCCGGACTCCGGCTGGCGCGAGCGGATGCACGCCGCGGCCGCCGCCGTTACCGAGGCGGACTTCTCGCTGGAGGCGGAGCACGCGGGCACGGGGCCGCTGGAAGAGCGGATCGAGCTGAACGGGCCGGAGGAGGGCACGGGGTTGCAGATCCTGATCTTTGCCAGCGCGGCGTTCGTGCACCTCCCGTTCTGGCACGACGGGCAGGACGCGGAGGATGCGTGGGAGCAGGCGTGGAGCCTGCTGCGCGTGCTGGAGCGCGAGACCGGCTGGCGTACGTACGATCCGCAGATGGACCGCATCCTGGACCTGGATACGGATCGTGCCGAGGTGCTGGCCGAGTACGCGCGCGGCGTGCAGACGGCCCGGACCCTCGCCAACGCGCCCATCATCGCCAACGAGCAGCGCCCCTGGTGGAAGTTCTGGGGATGATTTTCACCGGATGATGATACAAATGAGAAAGGGCGCCCTCCAAGGCGCCCTTTCTCGTTCATCCGCCGCCGTCCCATCCGATCGCCGATCCTGCCGTTGGTGTCCGCGGAGGCGGACAGCGTGATGTTGTAGCCGCGAATTCATTCGCTCCCGCCGCGGCCGCATCCACTCATCCCCACCCGTCTTCTCCGCGCCCACTCATCCCCAACCTGTCTTTCTCCGCGCCCACTCATCCCCCGCCCGCATTCCTCATCCCGCATTCCCCATCCCGATCCCCATCCGATGCCGCATCCTCGCGCCGCTTGACCGAATCCGCCGCCGCGCCCAGGCGCCGTCCACCGATCCAGTCCGCAACCGCGCCCTACCGCAGCAGCCGCAGGTCGAACGCGAACGGGCGCGACTCGGCGACGCGCACGCGGGCGGCGTCGGGGTGGCGGGGGTTGATGAGCAGGTTGCGCTCCTCCGGCAGGACGGCGGAGGGCACCGCCAGCGCGAGCGACTCGGCCGCCGCCAGCCACCGGTCCCCCGCGGCCGCGCACTCCGGCGACCCCGGCTCCATCCAGCTCCGCGGCAGGCCGGCCGCGCTCACCTGCTCGGCCGCGGCGCCGTCGGGAAGCTCGATCTCGAACAGGCGCAGGTCGTCCGGCACGTCCTCCGGGTCCGTCCAGACGAGCACCTCCAGCACCGCCAGCGCGGCCGTCTGGGCCGTGTACACGACAGGGCGGCCGGCGGAGTTCCACCGGCCGCCGTTCAGGCGCGCACCTTCACCGTCCAGGGGAGCGTAGCATCCCCGCGCAATCCGCCACACCCGCATCAGGCAAAGATGCCGTGCGCCAATCGGCCCATGGCCTGCTCCACCACGCGCGCGCCCGCCTCCGTGGCCACCAGCTCCAGCGGCACCTGGCCCGCGAGCCCGCGGTTCGGCTTGCGGAGCCATCGCTGCGCCTTGGCGGGATCGCCGAACGTCTCGTCCGCCAGCCCCAGCACGCGCGCCACCCGCGCCAGCCGGTCGGATTCCTCCGGCGACAGCAGCTGCCCTTTTTGCCTGCGCAAGGCCAGCGTGCGCCGCGGGATCACGAGCCGGTACAGCTCGTCCACCGTGATGCCGCCGCCCTGCACCAGCGAATCCACGGACGCCGAGGGAAACCCCTCCTGCAGCGCCTCCACCAGCTCCAGGTCCGTCCGGATGTCGTGCCGGAGCACGTCCCGCCCGCCGAGACGCTCGGCGATTGCCGCGTTGGTCATCAGTCGCTCCTTGTGCAGCCTTGCACCAATATCGTGGCAAGTTGGCCATGCAGCAAGGATGCCGTGTGGAATCCGCGTCTCGCCTACCGCGGCTCACCCTCCAGCAGCTCCACGGTGCCGGAGAACTGGTCCGTCCGGTGGACGGTGCCCGGGCGGTCGCCTTCCGGGAGGGTGAGGTCCAGCACGCCCGTCGCCGTCCGCGTGCGGCGCACGAGCACGCCGCGCGCGGCGTCGAAGTAGAAGCGCCCGCGCTCCGTCTCGCGCGACGTGCCCCGCACCAGCACGCCGAACAGCCGCCCCGACAGCACGCCGTTCGTCTCCCCCTGCGCCTCCACGACGACGACCGCGCGTTCGCCGATGGAGCTGTCGCCCACGACCTGGTAGCGCATGATGCGGGTGTCGGTGGATTCCATCTCGTTGCCGCCGCCCTCCACCGTGCGGGCGCGGACGATCGTGTCCGCCCACCCCGTTCCCGGCAGCAGCGGCGCGGCGGGGAGCCGGGGAAAGAAGTCCCAGAACTGCCAGCGCAGGTCCGCCCGCGCGCGGATGGGATCCGGGAACGCGGGGATGGCCAGCGTCGTGTCCACCCCCCGCGCGCCGAACGCCAGCACGAACACGCGGCCGGGCCCGTCCTCCAGCACGCGCGCCTCCCCGCCGCCCTCCGCCTCCAGCCGCAGCGCCTCGTACCACGCCCGTGCCGTGTCCCCGGCCGCGAACGCGACGGCGAGGGTCGCATCCTGCCGCCGGACGCGCGGCGGCGAGCCGGGCGTATCCATCACCCGCTCCGAGACCTCGCGGTACCGCAGCGTGTCGCCGGGCGTGCGCGCGTAGGCCGGCCCCTGCGCGGCGGCGGCGTGGGCGTGGAGCGCGGCGACCAGCGCAAGGAACGGGACGGCTCGGATCATGGAGCGGGACGGAGAAGGAAAGCGATTCGATGGATGACCACGGTATACGCCACCGTCCCGGGCGAGGTCCACGCGGAGAAAAGCAACGGCCCAGGACGTGAGCACGTCTTTTCTCCGCGTCCTCTCCGTTGTCCCTCCGCGTCCTCCGCGTGATTGTTCCTGCGGATTCCGCCCGACCAGGAGATCGCGGATCAGAAGAGGGAGATCTGCTCGCCCAGGGTGGCGGGATCCACGGGGCGCTCGCCGAGCAGCTCCTGCATCTCGCGGGCGTTGGCGGGGCTGTGGCCGGCGAAGTGGTTGTTGAAGAAGCCGTACACGTCCGTGGTGAGCGCGGCGCGCTTCAGCACGTCGGACCAGGCACGGATCTCCTCCGAGCGGTCGAACTGAAGGTGCGAGTAGTCCGTGATGTCGCGGTTGGGGCCCATCCACCGGATGTAGTGAAAGTCCGCCGTGGGCCGCTCCGCCAGCTCCGTCATGATCTCGCGGGGAATCCACTTGCCGTCGCTGAGCGCCAGCGCGGCCCCGTGCTCCGCCAGCAGCGCCAGGAGTTCCGGCAGCACCTGCGGCTTCATCCACCGTGCCTGCCGTACCTCCACCGCGATGCGCAGGTCGCGCGGCAGCCGGGGGACGAACCGCTCCAGCGCCGCGAACTCGTCGGGGGAAAAGTCCGGGCCCAGCTGCACAAGGATGGGCCCCAGCTTGGGGCCCAGCTCCCGCGCGCGGTCCATGAACTCGCTCACCACGTCGTCCGCGTCGCGCAGGCGGCGCTCGTGCGTGATCTCCTGCGGCAGCTTGAGCGCGAAGGTGAAGTCCGCCGGCGTGCGCTCGGCCCATCCGCGCACCACCTTGGCCGCCGGGATGGCGTAGAAGGTGGAATCCACCTCCACCGCGCGGAACGCCCGGGCGTACATCCCCAGGAAGTCCGCCGCGCGCGTGCCGGGCGGATACATGGGCCCCACCCACGCCGCGTAGTTCCACCCCTGCGTGCCGATGAGTACGCGTCCGGACATGATCTCGGGGATGATGGGGTTGGATGGATGTGCGGCGGATCGGCGGATCCCTCCGGCTCGGCTCTCCACTCGGCAGGACCCGGGCCGGGCAGATTCCGAACAACAAATGCCGGGCTCCCGCCGGGCAGAGGTCCAACCAGGCAGACTACCCGCCGGGCAGAGCGAATGAATTCGCCGCAACAACGACACGAAGTCCGCCTGCGCGGACTGCCGGCTCCTTCACCGGTCCGGCCTTCGTGCACCGTCCGCCGCTCTCCCCCCTCCGTGAGAAACGAGCGGGGATGGGGCCGGGGGGAGGGCGCTCCGCCGGTGCACGAAGCCCGCACCCGCGCACGAATCTCGCCCCCCTCCGGCCGGATGCCTGCCTCCCGCCACGGCACTCGCCCGGTGCACGAGCCGTCGGCGAAGGCCGACATCACGTTTTCGGTGCCGCGACTTCAGTCGCCGGGTCGCGGGGCCGGCCAGGGGCAATATCAACTGCCCGTGCGACCCCGGCTGCACGACGGAGGGAAAGGATACGCCGGGAGCGGGCGCGCGCAAGACGAAGTGGACGACGAGCGGATGGATCAGCGGCCGCCGAGGGCCTCCGCGCGGCGCAGGGCAGCGATGCTCACGGCCAGCCAGGCCAGGCCCATCACCACGCCGGCCATCACGTCTGTGGGCCAGTGCGCACCCAGCCGCAGCCGCGCCAGGGCCACCAATCCCACCGCGCCGATCCAGCAGAGCACGGCGAACACCCGCTCCAGGGGCGAGCGCGTGTTCACCATCCACAGGTAGATGACGATGCCGAACGAGGCCGCGGCCTGCGCCACGTGCCCGGAGGGGAACGAGTGCAGCCCCGGCGCCGCCAGCCCGCCCGCGATCAGGTCCGGGCGCGGCCGGTTCCACGCCAGCCAGCCCAGTCCCACGGCCACGTCCACCAGGAAGAACGATCCCACCACCGTCAGCGCGCGCAGCGGCCGCCCGCCCCACACCGCCGCCGACGCCACGCCGAAGAGCATGGGCACCAGCAGCAGCGCGTTGCCCAGCGGCTCCAGGAAGATGGCCATGGAGTACTTGGGCCCGCGCCGCTCGATGCTCCGCAGCACCTCCGCCTCCCACGCGAGGGCGCCGCTGCGCTCCAGCCCCCGCACCCACACGTCCGCCAGCAGCGCCAGCGCGCAGCACGCCACCAGGCCGATCGCCATCGTCAGCAGCCAGGCGCGGCGGGCGGCGGGGGGCAGGGCGCGCCAGCCGTCGCGCAGCCGCAACCCCGTCAGGCGCATCCCTTCCCACATCACCCAGTAGCCTGGGCGCGCATCGGCCAGGCTGCGCTCCGGCGGGGTTCGTACGTCCGTGCTCACGCGCTTTGTGCTCTCGTGGTACGCGAATCTGTCCAAGGTCCGCACAAACTCGGCAAGAGCGGGACCGCGGAGCGAAGCAGCGGATCTGACGTGCCTGAAACCCGGCGCGGCATTCGCCCGTAGGGCAGATCACGTCACCGCCGACGTCCGCAGATCAACGTACCTGGCAAAGGGTTTTTCCAATGACCACCGGCAAAAGCGACTTCGAGAAGGTCCTTACCTGGATCATCATCGTCATCCTGGCTTTCGCGGCGCTCAAGATCGTCGCCACCGTGCTCGGCATCGCGTTCGCGCTGGGCGGGTTCCTGCTCTTCCGCGTGCTGCCGCTGGTGCTGGTGGTGTGGCT
>DATING010001106.1:0-2646 GCA_035474555.1 Longimicrobium sp.
AAACCGCTATACCGGCGGGTCCCTCAGATTCGTCAGTTATTGCGAAGCCATTTAGAACGCGAAGGGATCTCGGCACGAGAAGTCCGCGCTCTACTAGCAGGTGACGAGGTCACGCTTTGGAGGCGGTTAGAGCATGACGAATTCTCTAGTGACGCAGATGCGACGATAGCATCTGACAATCCGCTCAACTTTGATCATCCCGGCATCCTTGGCCCCGATGGACGTCCACTCACGCAAGAGGCGCTTGAGGGTAGCCGAATACTCACGGATGTAGTCAACACGAATGAGCAGATTCTTAGGATGCTTCGGGATGATCCATCACTAGTGTATAGCCTACCGCCTCGCAAATTTGAAGAAATAGTCGCAGAGATTTTAGACAGACTCGGCTACGACATTTCGCTAACCCCCGAGTCCAAGGATGGTGGTTTTGATATGTATGCCGCCTGGAAAGATGGATTGGGAGACTTCTTGTATCTGGTCGAATGCAAAAGATATGCACCACATAAAACGGTGGGGGTGCATTTGGTGCGGGCTCTGCATGGGGTCGTTGAAGAAAAAGGGGCAACCGCTGGCATCTTAGTTACCACATCTCATTTTACAAAAGAGGCTCACCAATTCCAGCGGAGGTTGCCCCATCGGCTATCCTTCCGCGAGTATGTCCATTTCAAAGAGTGGTTAGCCCATACTGTCCCAATAACAGCCAATTAGCACTGGTACTCACCTAGGTGGGTGGTGATGCTGTTTCTTGCGTGGGGTGACGGGGTAAAATTTTCAGGCAGCTTCACGACCTCGTGGCAACCGGCAACATTGTGGCAGTGGGTGGAGCACGACATGCACGTAGTGCCCTCCGCCTCGAAGAGCGGCACCGCGCGTACTTGGCGAGTTGGGTCGGGGAGGGAAAAGCTCTGCACGCCTTTTCGGCGGAACCCGGCGGCGCTAGAATGCGGGCCATGGCGAGAGAAAGCTTCCGCGTACGGCAGCGCCTGGCGCTGCGCCGGTCCGGCATCCACGGCAAGGGCGTCTTCGCGCGGGAGCACATCCCGGCGGGCACCCGGCTCATCGAGTACACGGGCGAGCGGATTACGCAGGAGGAGGGTGACCGGCGCTACCCGTGGGACGAGTCCGTCCCCTATCACACGCTGCTGTTCACCATTGAGGACGACCTGGTGGTGGACGGGGGCGTGGGGGGCAACGTGTCGCAGTGGATCAACCACTCCTGCGATCCGAACTGCGAATCGGTGATCGAGGACCGGCGCATCTACATCGAAAGCCTCCGCGACATCCCGCCCGGCGAGGAGCTCACCTTCGATTACCAGATGATCACCCAGGACCGGGTCACGCCGGCCGTGAAGCGCCGCTTTCCGTGCCGCTGCGGGGCCGCGGGGTGCCGGGGCACCATGCTCAAGAAGAAGCGCTGATACGGCGCAGCAAACGGAGGGAATGCAGCGGAGGCCGCGGACGATGTCAGCGGCCTCCCGTGCTTCCTGGGCGCGTGCCTCCTGGTCGTACTGGCCCCGGCTCCTCCCATCACACCCCGTTCGCCGGCGTTCCGCCCCCGGGGATCGCCTCCCGCGACGCACGCCGGTGACCGGGGCCAGGCTACGAGATCCGCAGCTCCACGTAGAGCGGCGTGACGCTCACGTCGGTGTCCTTGCGGCCGGCGGCACGCTCCGCGGCCGAAAGGACGCGCTCCGCCGCCTCGTCGTCGGCCCAGCCGATGTCGGAGCGCAGCACGCGGCCCTGCGTCTTCTCGAGCAGCCGCCGGTACAGGGCGGGGGCCGGCATCTCCCACCTGTGCGGCGCCTTGTTGATGGCGACCTCGTGGTCCAGCGCGATCATCGCCACCAGGTCGTCGCGGCCCATCAGCTCCAGCCCCCCTTCGCTCACGGTGGCGTTGTGGCTCGCATGGTGGCCCACCTTGTAGAACGCCGCCCGCCGAAGCAGGTCGGCCGCCGTTACCTCGCGCACGACGTCGTCCGCCTCCTTCACCCGGAAGGTCAGCGTGTGCCACGACGCCCAGCTGCCCAGCTGCGCATCCGCCGCGAAGAGGAGAACGCGGCCGTCGTCGATCAGCTCCACCGCCAGGGCCAGGCTGGTGTTGTTGGTGTAGCTGTCCAGCTGCAGCGCCAGGTCGCTGGCCCCCGAGAGCCAATCCGCATCGATTTTTCGCCACGCGGACGCCTCGTCGTAGTAGCCGGCGAAGCGTTCGCGGCACGACGATTCTTTCGCCGTCTCCACCCGGAAACGGGGATCGAAGGGAAGCCGCCGCTCGAACGCCTGCCGCTCGTCGCCTTCCAGGGCCCCCAGGTAGTCGCGGAACGACTGCCCCGACGCGCCGAACCCGATCGCGGACGCCAGCTCGGTGCCCAGCTGCGCCGCGGCGTGGTACAGCTCGGGCGAGTGGTGGTCCCCCAGGTTGCGCAGCGCGGCCTCGCTGCGCGGCGGCCCCAGCACGTACACCCGGATCCCCGGGAGCCACGCGGGCTCCAGCACCTGCCCCGGCTCCAGGAAGTCCACCCCGTCCTTGCCCGCCCGCTGCGTCACGTAGCTCATGGCCTCGTTCACCGTCCTGGCCATCTCCTCGGCCGCGAACGGCTCATCCCCCGCGGGGACGTCGCCCACGAAGGCCAGGACGTCGCGCATCCC
>DATING010001107.1:0-1951 GCA_035474555.1 Longimicrobium sp.
GGCCCTCCGGCAGCGCGGCTACGAAGCCATCCGCCGCCGCCATCCGCAGCGCATCCCACACCTCCGCCTCCGTCGCGTCGGGCCGGGCCCAGCGCAGGTTGGCCAGCACGGTGTCGTTGAAGAGCAGCGTGTCCTGCGCCACGTACCCGATCCCCGCCCGCCAGGCCCGCAGCCACGCCTCGTCCAGCACGCGCCCGTCCACTACCACGCGCCCCTCGCGCGGCTGCACCAGCCCCATCACCAGGTCGGCGACGGTCGTCTTTCCCGCGCCAGAGGGGCCCACGATGGCCGTCGTCCGCCGCGCCTCGATCTCCAGCGACAGGCCGCGGAGGGCGTCGGCGCGGCCGGCCTCGTAGGCAAAGGAGACGTCCTCGAAGCGGATGGACCGCGCCAGCTCCGCGCGTCCCGCCGCGTCCGACAGGTCCTCGCGCTCCGCCTCCAGCGCGGCGACGCGGGCGGTGACCTGCTCCCAGGCGGGAAGGTCGTGCGAGAACATCTGGTAGATGCCCTGCAGGTGCGCCAGCCGCGGCACCAGGCGGTAGAAGAGGAACACGAGCAGCAGCACCGTGGCGCCGCTGACCTGCAGCACCTGCAGGGCCACGTACGCCACCACGGCCAGCATCACCACCGAGCCGCTCATGAAGACGGTGCGCGCGTCGGTGTAGGTGCGCCAGGCGCGCATCCGCACGTCCACGCCGCGCCGGGCCACGCCGGCAAAGATGCGGGCATTGCGTTCCTCCGCCCCGTAGCTCTTGACCACTTTGAGGGCGCCCATGTGCTCCGTGGCGGCGCCCATCAGCTCCGCCGAGACGGCGCTGATCTCCTGCCCCGCCTGGCGGCTGGCCGCGCGCTGCCGCCGCATCACCAGCAGCAGCAGGCCGCCGCACGCCATGGCCACGCCCGTGAGCGCGGGCGACAGGCGCAGGGCCACGGCCAGGTACGCCAGCGCGAGCAGCCCGTGCACGAACAGGGTGAGCAGGAACCCGGCGGCGCTGCCCACGCGGTCCACCTCGCCCGTGAGCGCGGAGAGCAGGTCCGCGCCCCGCGCGCGCGCCAGCGGCAGCCACCGCGCGCGGGCGATGGCGTCGAACAGGCGGGTGCGCATGTCCAGCGCCACCTCCAGCTCCATGCGGTTGGACACCAGGTTCTGCGCGCGCTGCAGCAGGGACACGGTGACGGCCAGCACCACGAAGACGATCAGCACGGCGCCCAGGGTGGGCTGCGCGCCCACGGCCCGAAAGGCGCCGCCCACGGAGCGCACCAGCGACCCCGCCGCCCCGTCCGGTGCGCCCACGCCGGCCAGGGCCAGCAGCTGGGCCAGCAGCAGCACGCCGGCCGCTTCCGCCGCCGTCACGGCCAGCGACAGCACGATGGCGATCGCGATGCGGCGGGGCATCAGCCGCACCAGCTCGCGCACGAAGCGCCCCGTCACCCGCATCATCGCGTCCCCCGCCGGCCGTAGCGCGCCGCCAGCCGCAGGGGCCGCAGCACGCGGTACAGCGGCGCCAGCGCGTCCGGCAGCCGCACCCACGCCCAGTCCTCCGGCGAGGGGAGAAAGAGCCAGCGCGCGGCGTACCGCGCCCGGTCCGCCGTGCCATCCCGCAGCCGCCCGTTGAAGCGCAGGTTCGCGGGCGTCTCGTCCCCCTCCGCCTCCGCGGCGAACCAGAGCCCGCGCGCCTCCTCCGCCAGCGCGGCGAGGGCGGGATCTGCGTCGATGGATCGATGGATGGCGTGCGGCAGCGCGAGCCCCAGCGCGTCCCGGGCCAGCCGCAGCGCCAGGAGCACCGTGCGCCGCGCGCCGATTCCGTTCGCGGCGAGGAGGAGGGAGGGGAGGTCCAGGTCCGCGCGGATGGCGAGCGCCGTGGCGCAGGCGAGCCACTCCAGCCGCGCCCAGCGGTGCTTGGCGCCGTGCAGGCAGAGCGCCAGGAACAGGTCGTCGTCCGCCGGCGCG
>DATING010001108.1:0-2801 GCA_035474555.1 Longimicrobium sp.
ATCGGGAAAGCCGGGATGCGAAACGGCTGTCGCCCCCTCGCCGCCCTGCGTGACGACGACGAGGCCGGGGCCGTGCTCCAGCAGCCCGGCGGCACGCAGTCCCACGGGCAGATCCGGATCGCCGCCGAGCATCTCCAGCTCGTCCTCGTTCAGCTGCACGGCGTGGAAGCAGGCGGCCCAGCGCTCCCACTCCGGCAGGCTGCGCCGCGCGCGGACGCCCGCGCCGGGGCAGCCCAGGAAGAGCGAGTGCAGGTCCGCGTAGATTGGCCCGGCGAAGGACGCGCACACCCGCTCCGCCGTCTCCAGCCCCATCTCGAAGCCGGAGAGGAAGTTGACGTACAGCGCGTCGAGGCCTTGCAGCCGCGGCGCCAGCTCGTCCCACTCCCACGCCGTCACGCCGCCCGTGAGCCGCTCGCCGCGCCGGATCTCATCCGTGTAGCGCAATTCCACGCGGTTGTTGGGCTCCGGGACCGCGAGCACGCCCGCACCGGGTGCGACGCCTGGCAGGTTGGCCATGAAGCGATGCGCCTCGTCCGCCAGGTCACTGCCCACCTTGACGATGGGCACGATCTCCCATCCGTCCGGCCGCGCCGCCGCCGCGCCCGCGAGCGAGTACGCCAGCCCGCCCCACGTCTCGAACGGCCGCCCGGCCTGCACGTCGGCCAGGGTCCAGATCGTATCCCAGACGAACGTGCCGACGACGCCTAACTTCATGGGAGTGCCAAGTGCCAAGTGCCAAGTGCCTAGTGCCTAGTGCCTAGTGCCTAGTGCCTAGTGCCTAGTGCCTAGTGCCTAGTGCCTAGTGCCGAGAGAAAGTGCGGGAGTGCGAAAGTGCGAAAGTGCGAAAGTGCGAAAGTCGGATCGAGCGAGGGCGGAGGGTGTGACGGGGTGGCCGGGCTCGCGACGGAGCGGCTGAAGCCGCCGCAACAACAGCGGAAAGCCTCGCAAACTGCGCGAGGCTTCAACTGCGAACTCAGCGACCGGGCACTTCCCCCGCGTGCGGCAGGAGCTGTCGGCGAAGGCCGACATCGCGAAGTCATTGCCGCGAATTCATTCGCCGGGGCTGGATGCCGGCACCGGTGCACCCCGCCTCACCACTCCGGCACCCACCCGCCCGATCCCCGCCTCGCGCACGGCACTCGCCCGTGCTTCGAGCCGTCGGCGAAGGCCGACATCACGTTTTCGGTGCCGCGATTTCAATCGCCGGGGCTGGATGGCGGCCTCTGTGCACTCCGCCGAATCGAATCGGCTACCCCGCCGCCCTCACCCCGGCGGCGCGAGCAGCTCCAGGATGCCCTCCAGCTCGTTGCGCAGCGAGCGCACGAACGACCGCTCCAGCGCGCTGGAGGCCATCTCCGCGGCGGCGCCTTCCTGGCGCAGCTCGTCGATGCGCTTGCGGGCGCCTTCCAGCGTGTAGCGCTCGTCGTGCACCAGGTGGCGGATGAGCGCGATCAGCTCCAGGTCGCGCGCCCGGTACACGCGGTTGCCGGCTCGGTTCTTGGGCGGCGACAGCGCGGGGAACTGCGTCTCCCAGTAGCGCAGCACGTGCGGCTTCACGTCGAACAGCTCGCACACCTCGCCGATGGAGTAGAACTCCCGCTGCGGCCGCTTCATGGCCATCTCCCTGCCCCACTGCGCCGCGCCCGCCGCGGGCGAGACGGTCCTTCGATCGCGCGCACGGATCCGTGTGATGGGCCGGTACCCCGCATGCGCTCCGGCAGGATAACGAACGCCGCCCCGGTGCAGACCGACGGCCCCCGGCGGGGTGGTGTCCGCGGAGGCAGACAGTGTGACGTTGTAGCCGCGATTTCAATCGCTCCCGTCGTCCACCGCGCTCCCGTCTTCATTCGCGCCGCCGTGCTCCATCCTGCCGCGCCGTTCCTCACCCCCACGTCTCCGCCTTGGGCTCGCGCAGCATCAGCTGCTCCACGGCGGCGCGGGCATCCAGCCCCTCGAAGAGCATCGCGTACACCGTGTCCACGATGGGCATCTCCACGCCCTGCTGGCGCGCCAGGTCGTGCGCCGAGCGGGCCGTCCGCACCCCCTCGGCCACCATCACCATCCCGGCCAGGATGTCGTCCAGCTTGCGTCCCTTCCCCAGCTCCACGCCCACCGTGCGGTTGCGGCTCAGCCCGCCCATGGAGGTCAGGATCAGGTCGCCGATCCCCGCCAGCCCCGCCAGCGTGCGCGGGTCCGCCCCCAGCGCCGCGCCCAGCCGCATGATCTCGGCGAGGCCGCGGGTGATGAGCGCCGCCTGCGTGTTGAAGCCGAAGCCCAGCCCCTCCACGACGCCCGCCGCGATGGCGATCACGTTCTTCACGCTGCCGCCCAGCTCCACCCCGCGCACGTCCTGCGTGGTGTACACGCGAAAGTACGGCGTCTGGAACGCCTGCTGCGCCCGCACGGCCGCCGCCTCGTCGTGCGAGGCCATGGTCACGGCCGTGGGATACTGAAGCCCCACCTCGCGCGCGAAGCTGGGCCCGGAAAGATAGCACGACGTCCGCGCGAGCTCCGCCGGCAGCACGTCCGCCAGCACCGCGTCCATCGTCTTGAGCGACTCGTTCTCGATCCCCTTGCTCGCGCTGACGACGATGGCGCCCGGCTCGATGTGCCCCGCCGCCTGCCCCATCACCTGGCGGACCACGTGCGAAGGGGAGACGGACAGCACCAGGTCCGCGCCCCGCAGCGACTCCGCCATGTCCGTCGTGGCGCGCAGCCGTCCGTCCAGCGCGATGCCCTCCAGGTACTTGCCGTTGGCGTGGGCGCGGTTGATATCGTCCGCCACGTCTGCCTCGTAGCTC
>DATING010001109.1:0-9614 GCA_035474555.1 Longimicrobium sp.
GCGTTCCCCTGGCGGCGTTCGGCGACGGGACGGGGAGCGCGGCGCGGGAGCTGTACCGGGCGCTGCCGGTGCCCGCGGGCTCCACCTTCCAGAACCGCTTCGTGGGCGAGTACCTGCTGTACGGCACGGGGAGCGGATGGGGCGCGCCGGAGGCGGGCGGATCCACGCTGTACGCCGTCCCCTGGCTGGAGGGCCCCGCCACGGCGCTCCCCCTGGCGCACGGGGTGGACCGCATCGAGGTGATGGGCGGCGACGCCGTGGTGGTGGGCACGGACGGGCAGAACCTGCACTTCAGCGCCGTGCGGCTGGCGGACGGCCCGGTGCTGGCGCAGCGGTACGTGAGCGCGGGCGCGTCGCAGGGCGAGCTGCGCAGCCACGGCTTCTTCTACAAGCCGGACGGCCGCGACTCCGGCATCCTGGGGCTGCCCATCCGTGGCCCCGGGCGGCCCGGGTACGCGCACCTGTCGGAGGGCTCGGCGTCCGTGCTCTTTCTGCGCAACCGGGCAGCGCGCTTCGAGGAGCTGGGCGAGCTGGCGGCGGGGCGCGAGGCCACGGGGGACGACGGATGCGTGGCGTCGTGCGTGGACTGGTACGGCAACGCGCGCCCGCTCTTCGTGCGCGGCCGCATCTTCGCGCTGCTGGGCTACGAGATCGTGGAGGGGCGCGTGGCCGCCGGCCGCATCCGCGAGACGCGCCGCGTGAACTACACCCCCCGCGCCGTCGTCGCCGGCCGCTGACGCGCTTCCGATCGGCACCAACGGTGGCAGCCGCGGGAGACCGATCCCGCGGCTGCCGTGTTTTCCCCCCGGTTGATGCACGTCTCCGATCCGCGCCGCCCATCACGAGGAGGCGCCGTCATTCCGGGTTTCCGGCACGGGCACGCTCTTACGGATCGCGATCGTGTGGATGATGTGCCAGGCCACACATCCGCCGCCGCCGCGCCGATCGTGCCCGTTGTGCCTCTCCCAAAAAACGCGGATGGCCGTCCCCTCGCCGGCAGCCACCTCTCTACCAAGGGCCTGATGCATCCTGCCGCGCGCCTCCTTCTCCTCCGGTCCGCGTCCGGACATCACGATCGCCACCATCCCGTTTGGCCGCTTCTCTCCAAACCACGCGCACCGGCACACTGCCCGCCCGCTCTCGTGGTGTCGGCGGAGGCCGACAGTGTGAAGTTGTAGCCGCGAATTCATTCGCTCCCGTCTTCCTCCGCTCCCGTCTTCCTCCGCTCCCGACGCTCCGCTCCCGTCTTCCTCCGCTCCCGTCTTCCTCCGCTCCCGTCTCTCTCCGCTGCGCGCCCGTCCCGCTGCTCCACAGATCGCAATCCCGCCGCTGCCGCAATCAAGGGCCAACCCGCCGCTGCCGCCAATCCCGCCGCTGCCACTGCTGCCGCGGTGTGACCATCCGCCCACGCCCTCCGTCCTACCAGCGCGCGTGCTGGACGGCAGAGCGTTTGCGCATGTGCGGTCGCGGATGCCGATGGGCATTCACGGACGAGCCCGCGAGGAGAGGATTTCGATGATTCGGATGATGACGATGGCCGCCGCGGTATTGATCGCGGCGGCACCGCAGAGCGCCTGGGCACTGCGAATGGATGAAGCCGCTTGGGATGGAACGCGGGTGCGGGCGATTGACTTGGCCGCCGATGGCGTGCTTCAGCAGGGACGCGGCGGCGGCAAGCAGGAAGACGCGGCCCCCCGCGGGCAGGGCGGCGGAGAGGCACGCGGCGGGCGGAGCCAGGGCGGCGGCCGCGAGGAAGCGCGCCCCTCCGGCGAGCGCCGGCAGGGCGGGGGACAGTCCGCCCGGCAGACGGAGCGCGGGCAGCAGTCCGGCTCCACGGAGAAGGGCCGCGGACGCTCGTCGTCCTCGTCCGATGCGCGCGGCGGGAGCGAAGGCTCCGGCGGGCGCTCGAACGCCGCGCGCGAGGAGCGCGGCAACGGATCGTCCTCGTCCTCCTCGGCGCGCGGTGAGCGCGGAAATGGGAACGGCGCGTCGTCCGCATCCTCCCGGGGCGAGCGGGGCAACGGCAACGGGGCATCGGCCGCCTCCGCCGGCGAGCGCGGGCGGCCGGCCGCGGCGGGGAACGGGAATGGGGGCGGCCCGCGGCGCGACCGGCTGAGCGAGACGGACCTGCGGAGGCACGTCGCGGGACTTTCGCCCGAGCTGCGGCGCATGGCGGGGAGCTCGCGCGCGGGCGAGCGCATGGTCGCCGGGGCCATCGCACGCAGTCTCGCGCGCGGCCAGCGCGCGGACGCCTTCGACGTGCGCAGCGACGGCGGCCGGCTGCGGGTGCTGAACCGCTCCGGCGCGCTGCTGCTGGACCTGGACGACGACCGCGACCTGGGATCGTGGAGCCTGCGGCGCCTGGGCGACCGCCAGCCCGCGGCCAACGCGCCGGCCTTTTGCCGCAGCGGACAGGGGCACCCGGTGTTCGGGCGCGAGTGGTGCCTGGACAAGGGCCATGGGCTGGGCAGCCGCACGGGTACCCTGTGGAGCCGCGGCGGCATCGACGACGTGACCTGGCGCCGCCCCACGCAGGAGCGGCTGGACCGCGGCGGCCTCATCAACGTGCTGGGCGACGTGATCCTGGGGCGGCTGGCGTTCCAGTCCCTGGCGCTGGGATACGACCAGCCCCTGGCGGGCTACTGGGTGGCGCAACCGGAAGGCCCGCGCATCCTGCGCGTGCACTCGGGCGACTACGAGGTCGCGGAGCTCGTGGACAGCGACTACGACGACCGCGCGGACGTGATTTACGTGGTGCAGCCGGTCTGGTAAACGGCCTCGCGGGATGCGTGGGCCGGGATATGCGGTTAGGTTGCCCTGTGCTCCTCGCCGGACCCGGCGTGAGGAGCGAACCCAGTCAAAGGAACCGCATCGTGGCGCGACGACCGAACTATGATTTCCAGAAGCGGCAAAAAGAGCTGAAGCGCCAGGAAAAGCAGGCCGAAAAGGCCGAGCGCAAGCGCCAGCGCAAGGAAGACGGCGAGGACGGAGACGCGATCGCGCAGCCGGACGGCGACGACGGCCAGGACTCGCCGGACGACGGCGATGACGGCGACGACGACCAGGACGCGTCCGACGAGGACGACGCGTGACCGTCCCTGACGCCGCCGCCGCGCCCGCGCTGGACCCCGTCCTGCGCGCGCGCCTGCACGCCCTTGCCGAGGAGGGCCGCGAGATCTGGGACCGCTTCGACATGGAGGTGCGGCAGAACGACTTCCATCCGTTCGTCGCGGCGGACTACGAGAACGTGCTGCAGGCGCTCATGGCCGTGCGCGCGCCGGGACAGCGGTTCCTGGAGTGGGGCTCGGCCACGGGCATCATCACCATCATGGCCGACATGCTGGGGTTCGAGGCCTACGGCATCGAGCTGGATGCGCGCCTGGTAGACACGGCGCGCGAGCTGGCGGCCAAGCACGGGTCCGGCGCGCGGTTCGCGGCGGGGAGCTTTCTCCCCTCCGGCTACCGCTACCGCCCGCGCCATGGCGACGGCCGGCTGGGCACCATTGGCGACGGCGTGTCGGGATACCGCGAGCTGGGCGTTCCGCTGGACGACTTCGACCTCGTCTACGCCTACCCCTGGGGCGGGGAAGAGCCCATGATGCTGGACCTGATGAAGTCCTACGGCGGCCGCGACGCACGCCTGCTGCTGCTCACCGGCAGCGAAGTGCGCGTGTACCGCGGCGGCCGCCTGGTCTCCGGCCGCACCACGCAGGCGGCCTGAGCGGTCCCCGCGGATGAACCCGGCGTTGCTTTCCTGGGGGAGGCGCCGCCGGGTCCATCCCGTGCCGGACCCCGGGCGCCGACCGAAGGATCTACCGTCCCGTGCGCGACGCCCGCCGTTCCGTACGAGACGCGCCCGGTGCAGCGCATCGCCCGAAACACGAAGCAGCCGCGGACGTCCATCGTCCGCGGCTGCTTTGCGTTGGGAAGCGGCAGATTGGCCCGCGCCGCCGCCGATCTCATCGACGGAACGCCATCCCCTACATCAGCCAGCCGAACGCAGCGCGCGCCGCCGCCGGCCACGCCGCGAAGAGGATGAACCCGCCCAGCGCCACGCCCAGGTTCACCATCCGGTAGATCGTCCCCCCGTAGATGGCGGAGACGATGCCGTACCCGGCGTGGCTCGCCAGGAGCCCCACCAGCAGCAGGATGCCCATCATCCACGGCGCCGCGCCGTCCGCGGATGCGCGCAGGAGCAGCGCCACGTAGCCCGTGAAGGCGAGGAGCAGCAGCACGCCCACGGCCAGGTTGGAGAGCACGTACGCGTCCGACGGCGGATCATCCTCCACGCGGAGCGCCCGCTGCGCCCGTTGCACGAGCCACGCGGCCATCAGCAGCACCCCCCACAGCAGGGCGAACGCCCGCACCAGCTCCCACAGCACCCCGCCGCGCCCGAACGGCAGCAGCAGCACCGCCGCCACGGCGAGCACGCCCAGGTCCCACACCACTTCCCAGCGGATCCGCTCGTTCGTCTCCAGCGTCGTGGCGCTCATGGGGGGCCTCGCGGGAACGGGGACGGGGATGGGGCACGGGAGGGCGCCCCGGGGAGAATTCGGTCAGCTCGACGGGCGCCGGCTCCTGCGCCCGAGCATCCGCCGCACGACCGCGACCAGGGCCCCGCCCGCCGCCGCGGCCGCCGCGACGACCAGCGCGAGCACGATTGCGATGGTGATCCACGCGCCCGCCGTGGCCCCGTTGCTCTCCGGCGTGGAGCGCAGGGACAGCACGGCGAAGGAGATGGGCCCCAGCACGAGCAGGGCAATCAGCCCCGCGACGATTATCCCGATGACGGTGCTCCGGTGAAAGCGCATGCGTCTACCGCGGTTCCAGGTCGTGTGCGTGGTGGATTCCGTTCGCGGCGGCCTATCGCGCCAGGGCCACGTCCGCGTGGCTCGCGGGCTGGCGGGCCGCCACCCTCTCCCACGCGGCGACGGCGATGAGCACCAGCGTCGCGGCGGCGATCAGCCCGGCGGGCGGCAGCCACGCGGCCGTGAACGCCAGCAGCCCCAGCGCCGCGGCGCCGGCCAGGTGCGCGCCCGGCACCTCGCCGCACATGGCCCAGCGAAAGAGCGCCATCCCCACCAGGAACAGCGCCGGCCCGCCCAGCACGGCGATCACCGTCGGGATGGACGCGTGGCCCAGCGGGTGGGCCAGCGCGAACTCGTCGCCCGCGGCGGACAGGACGATGCCGGCCACGAGCACCACGTGCATGTAGGTGTACGCCAGCCGCGCCAGCCGCCCCGGGTCGTCCGAGCTGGCGATGCGGGTGCTGGCGCGCAGGGCGCTGCTGTCGAAGTACAGCCACCACATGGCCAGGCTCCCCGTGGCCGCCGCGACGAAGGTGGCGACCGTGGCCGGCGTCCACGCCAGGTCCGCGAAGGTGGCGCCCGTCACCAGCACCGATTCGCCCAGGGCGATGATGATGAACAGGCCGCACCGTTCGGCAAAGTGGCCGCCCTCCACCTTCCAGTCGCCCGTGACGGACCGCCCCAGTCCCAGCACCCAGTAGCCCGACGGCGGCCCCATCACCTCCACGCCCAGGGCACAGGCCCAGAGCGCCAGGCGCATCCCGTCCTCCGCCAGCCCGCCGGCGATCCAGAGCACGCCGGCCGCGGCCATCCAGACCAGGATGCGCGTAAAGTTGCGCGTCTGCCCGGCGTCCGCGCCGCGGAACACCCAGAGCGCGAAGGCCGTGCGCAGCAGCTGCATGGTCACGTACGCCCCCGCGAACGCCAGCCCGCGCGCCTCGAACGCCTGCGGGATGGACGCGGAGACGATGAGCCCGGCCAGGGTGAGGGCCAGCATCACCAGGCGGACGGGGAGCGTCTCGGGGTCCAGCCAGTTGGTGAACCACGACGTGTAGATCCACACCCACCAGATGGCCAGCAGCAGCATGGCCGTGTGCAGCGCCCCCATCGGCGTAAAGTGCTCGATGAGGGAGTGCGAAAGCTGCGTGACGGCAAAGACGAACACGAGGTCGAAAAAGAGCTCGATGAACGCCACCTTGTTGTGCTCGTGGTGCACGCGCGTCCGGAGCATCCGCGGCCGATCGATCATTCTGTGGATTTGCTGGTTCGGGTGTGTCGCACGGTGCGACGGACTTTGTTTTCCTGGGGGAGGCGGCCGCCGGATCGCTGCCGGTGCACGACGTCCGCGCGCCGACCGAAGGATCTCGCCCGCCATCGTGGCCGCCTGCCGAATGGCTCCGGGGCCGGCCCCCAACGGATTCCGTCCCGGCGGATTCCCGTGCACGTCCACGGGTGTCATGCGCGGGACGGTAGATCCTTCGGTCGGCGCCATGGAATCTGCACGGGAAAAGACCGTGCGGCGCCTCCCTCAGGAAAACAAGTGCGTAGCGCGTTTACGCAGTTGAAGCCTCGTTCGGCGAGCGCAGCGAGCCGAGACGGGGCTTACCGCTTTCCCAGCGGCGGGTTTACCCGCTCAGGACGTGCATCCGCTCCGGCGGCGGGACTTCCCTCCGCGACGACCTCCGTGACGGGACTCGTCTCCGCGATGGGGGTGCGTCATCCGCGACGGATTTCCGCCCGCCTGGATCGATCGCTCTCTACTTCTTTACCTCGAACTTCACGATCGCGTTGTCGTTGCGGGCGGCGGCGAACAGCTCGTCGCGGTCGTTCAGCGTGATGCCGAACACCACGGCCGGCCCGTTGATGTCCCCCAGCGGCTGGCCCGCCGCATCGAACACCTTGATGGCACTGCTCCCGATGTCGCTCACGAACACGCGCCCGCGCCCGTCCACCGCGATGTGCTCCGCGGGCGGAAACCCGCCCCCGCCAAAGCGGTCCACGAAGCGCCCGGCCGGGTTCAGGTGGTAGACGTGCGCCTTCCACTGGTCCAGCACGTACAGGTCGCCCGTGCCGGCCACGGCCACCCGCGCCGCGGTCGCATCTTCATCCACCGCTTCCTTGATGTCGATGGTGCGCTGCACGGCCCCGTCGCGCGACAGGTGCACCACGCTCTCCTGGGTGACGGCCCACAGCGAGCCGTCCAGCGCCACGGTCACGTCCTTGTAGCCGTAGTTCCCGCCGCGCGGCAGCTCACCCAGGGCGCGTCCCGTGGCGCCCTCGAACCGCCGGATGCGCCCGGACTGCACGATGTACACGGTGCCGCCGCGGTCCGCCTCCATGTCCACCAGCGGCATCTTGGGATCCGCCATCCACTGCGTGACGAAGGTGCCGGCGGAGTCGAACACCTGCACCCGGCCGCCGCCGTACTCCGCCACGTAGATGCGTCCCGCGCCGTCCACCGCCACGCTGCGCGCATCCTCGAACCGCCCCGCCCCCGTGCCCTCGCTGCCGAACCGCATGATCTCGCGCGCGTAGCCCGCATCCGCCGCCGGCTGCTCCGCGACGGGCGAGACCGGCGCCGTCACGGGCATCTGCGCGGCGGGCGGGGCAGGCTGCGCCGGCGGGTCCTCCTCGTCCCCGTTGAGCATCAGCCCCACGACGAGCGCCAGGAGCATCATCATCAGCACGCATCCGATGGCCGCACCCTTCCGTGCGGCGGCGGCGGGCGTGGGTCGGAGGGGAACCGCGCCGGCGGGCTGGCCGGCTTCCAGGCGCTCCACGGCGTCCTTGGCCTCCTTGAGCCCCACGCCGAACTGCTCGCGGTACACCTTGATCGCGCCGATCTTGCTCCCCGCGCGCAGCTGCCGCAGCACCTCGGCGATGGCACCGGTGTGCCGCTCTTGCGACGCGGCGGCCTCCACGTGCCCGGAGCGCTCCGAGAGGATCACCCCCGCGCCGCAGTAGGGGCAGCGCAGGGTGTTCGCGTGCGCGGGCGGCAGGTCCAGCGGGGCGGAGCAGGTGGGGCAGCGCAGGGCAGCGGGCATGGTCGGCCGGCGGGGACGGGGCAGGAACGGACGGGAACGAGGCTCAGCGAGGCTGGTTCCAGGGGAAGATGGCGCGTGGCGCGCGATGGCGCTCCTGCCACGAATACGGGTACTCGCTCGAGGCGATCTCGATCTCCACGACGTTCCAGCGGCTCCCGTTCCACCGCAGGAGCCCCACGACGTTCTCCGTGCAGCTTTCGCAGTTCATCCGCTCGATGTAGCGATCCATCAGCGGCTCGCCGCGCGGCAACGTAGGCACCGCCTGGACGAATGCCCAGCCGTTCTGGACGTGGATCCGCACCACGGTGAACACGACCGGCTCTCCCACCGCGCGCGAGACCGGCGGTCGGAGCGCGTCCATGATGGCGTGGCGCTCCGCGCTCCCGCGAGTGGGTGTGTACGGCCGCGCCTGGGCTGACGCGGTGGTGAACGCACCGGACGCCAGCATCAAAAGGACAAGGACTGTTCTCATGGGCGGTGTCGGGATCGACGAGGGGAGAATTCGAAGCGCAGGCTCAACATAGTAGCGGCGCGGCGGAGGGGGAATCAACCTCGGCGAATTCCATCCACGCAAAACGACCCGGCCTCGGTGGCCGGGTCGTTCGCGTTGCAGCCGGAGGGACGGGCGCGGAGGGCCGTCCGCGCGTGGCTAGCGGATGAGGGTGAGGAGGGCGCTGATCCCCTGGGCGTCAAGGTCCGCCTCGTTGAGGTACGTCAGGTTGTTCGCCCGGTCACGGATGAACACCGACGTGATGGCCACGCGCCCCGCGGGCCAGGAGGAGACGTCGAGGGTAGCCTCGTACACCCCCGGCCCCGCGCGCATCATCTGGCCGCCGAAGCCGAACCCGCCGGGTTCCAGCCCCATGGCCCCGAACGAGATCTCATCCACGCCCGCCTGCGTGTCGGTGACGTACGCGCGCACGGTGAGCCACCGCTGCCCCTGGTCCGGGTAGATGGTGTCCGGCGTGAACTGGATGCTGTCCAGCACGGGGGCGATGTTGTCCACGGCCGTGTTGTAGACGATCACGCCGCTGTCGAAGCCCGCCGCCGCCAGCTCCGCCGCCGTGAAGTTGCGGCCGTTGCCGCGGATGTCGCCGATGGAAAGGTCCTCCACGGTCCAGCGGCCCGCCTGCCCGTAGCGCGACAGGGCAATGGAGCAGTAGAGCGTGGTGCTTCCCGGGGTGCCGGACGTGCTGGAGAAGCACTGCTTGCTCGTCTGGCCGTCGGGGCTGCGCAGGCTCACCGAGAACGCGTACACGCCCACGGCGTCCATCGCCGTCATGCTGAACGTGACGGACTGCGTGTTCTCGCTCTCCGGCGGGGAGGGAAAGGCCATGTCGACGGAGTCCATGGACGCGTCGAAGCCGGTGAGCTGCGGGGGCGTGCGATCCGGCGAGCCGCCGGTGCCGTCCGCCACCACGAACGTCAGGTCGATGCTGGCGCCGAAGCCGGCGTAGGTGGCCACGATCCTGGTGCTCCCCTGCGTGCGGCTGGTCACCAGCCCCAGCGAGTCCACCATGGCGATGGCCGGGTTCAGCGTGGCCCAGCTCACCTTCGCGCCCGGCACGGCCGCGCCGTTGGGGTAGGTGACGCTCGCCACCAAACGGGTGGTGTCGCCGACCAGGTCGCCGCCCGCCGGCATGGGGCGCGCGCGGGTGACGCCCACGACGATGGAGCCGATGTTGATGGAGATGGGCACGTGGCCCGCGCGCGGCACCATGTTGATGGGCACGTTCACGTTCTGCCCGGCGCGCACGTCCAC
>DATING010001110.1:0-3394 GCA_035474555.1 Longimicrobium sp.
GCCGGGCGAACCGTCCACCCGTCCTTCTCCTGCACGCGGACCAGGGGGACGGGGAACGCGCGGGGCGCCTCGTCCTCCTCCTCGTCGGCGGACGGCGAGGGTTTCGCGCCGCGCCGGCGGGCGCGCATCTCCTCCGGGTCCACGGTGGGCACCCCCGCCTCCTGCAGGGTGCGGAACAGGCCATACGCGTCGGCGAACCCCTCGCTCACGTCCACGGGGGGGATGGCGTGCTGCCCCCGCGCGTCCGCCAGCAGCGAAACGTAGTAGCCCTTGCTGCCGTACTTCCACGAGCGGCACAGGTTCACCACGACGGCGCCGGGCTCCCCCAGCGCCTCGCCCCCCTCCAGGTAGCGGTCCGCGGGGACGGCAATCCCCTCCGGCAGCCCCTTCGCATCTTCCTGGTTGGAGACCACGGCGATCACGCGGCTGCGGCTCACGCGGCACCCTCCCGCGGCCACAGCTCCAGCAGCACGGCATCGTACGTCACGTCGCCCAGCAGGATGGCGTTGATGAGCCGCTGCCCGTTCACCACCTGCCGCCCGTCCTCCGCGATGGGCACGTGGCGCGACGGGTCGCGCAGGCTGAACTGCCGTCCCCAGTGCTCGTAGCCGCAGATCACCACGAAGTGCCCCGTGGGCTCGCCCCCCACGTCATCCTCCACCAGGCGCTCGTCGTCCAGCTGCCGCTCGCGGGCAAAGCGGTACAGGTAGGTGGCCGAGAGCCCGGCCAGGACGGGGTGCTCGCGGTCGATGATCTCCTTGAGGAGCGCCGGCGACAGCTCGTCGAAGGCCAGCTCGCCGCCCATCTCCAGGAAGTCCAGGTACGCGCGCGCCGCCCGCAGCCGCTTGCTGTCGGGGAGAAAGGGAAAGCGGGCGTGGATCTTCTCCGCCAGCGCCTCGCGCGGCAGCCCGTGCCAGGTGGGGTCGAAGATGCGCAGGTCGTAGGAGTAGATGCGCGCGCCAAAGCCGCGCCGCAGGGCGGCGATGCCCAGGAACACGGCCAGGGTGCCGCCGTCCTCGTTGCGGTCGATCTCCCCCAGCACCTCCGCGTCGTCCACCCGCAGGCCGTAGAAGTCGTAGACCTTGCGCAGGCAGGTGGGCCCGCAGGTCACGTCGTCCGGCTGCACGAAGCGCTGCACCCGCAGCTCGTGCGCAAAGCGGTCCTCCTGCTCCCGCCGGTCGTCCGGCGGCGCGTGGACCGCGCCCGTTGGTTCCGTCATCTCCATCCGGCCAGATCCGCCTTCGCGCCCCCGGCAGGCTGCCGGGCGGCGACGCGCTTCCGAGGCAACGCCCGTACCAGCCCCCGCCGGCGCCTGCGCGGGGCGTAGCTTTGCTGCCGCATTTCGCCCGGAACGTGGGGACTTGCGTGATGTGCTAGTTTGTTAGCGGCTACGGAGCGGACACCATTCCCGGCCAGCGGTAACGAATTCCGGCCCGCGGCGGCGGCTGGCGTGCGGCTTGATGAAGTGACGTGCTGGACACCTGCGCCGTCAGTGGACTGCAACACACCCGTGGATCAGCCTTTCTCGTGCGTGGTGGATGCGAGGGATGGCGTGTCTCGGGCGCGCCGAAGCCCCCGCCAGGGGTCCGGGAACGCGGGGTGGGTCCGCCACGAAAGCCCGCGCAGTCGTTGCAGTTCGTGGCAGAGCACGGCGAAAGTCTCCGCAGTGGCGCACACTTTGCGACGTGTATCACCAGTGTCGCAGAGGGGATCCTTCGCGATACAAGGTGTGTATACTGAATGTTCGCGCGGAGCACAGCCGGATGGCGCCACATCCACCCGGCGGCGACGGTCCTGTAGCAGTCTTCAGTTGCTGCACATTTCTGCACAGGCCGGTTTGGGCGGGAATGCAACAAAATTGTGGCGTTTTGGCGCAGACTTGCATATAGTATACACAGCAGTCCGGAAACGGTTACCGAGACACGGTCCTGAACAGGAGATAGATGGGATGAAGAGCACCCGGTCCAAGACGGCCGCGCCGCGTCTTCCCCGCCGCTGGCGGACTCCGCCTCCGCTCACGCGGGGATCCGAGTCGCTCGAGGGGATGGAGATCCTGCGCGAGGTAGGTGGTGAAGTGGGAATCCTGCTGTGGCAGGCCTACCGCAACGTGATGTTCTGGGCCGCCGCCGAGCAGGGCGAGCGCGGCCGCCTGTTCTCCGCCGAGGCGGGGCGCAAGCGCCAGGCGGACCTGGCCGATGCCCGCATCAGCGACGAGCTGTCGGGGCCGCTCGCCTCGTTCGGCGAGATGCTTACCGCGCCGGACAGCACCAGCGGCGAGGCCGTGGCGCAGGCGTGCACCGGCATCGCCCGGTGGGCGGAGCAGCAGGGCCACCTGAACACGGCCCTGTCGTACACGCAGGCCGCCTCGGTCGCCGCGCCGCGCAACGCGCGCCTGGCGCTGGCCGTGGGACAGCTGGCCCGCCGCCGCGGCGAGAGGGCCCGCGCGGAGACATGGTTCCGCCACACGGTCATGATCTCCCGCCAGATCGGCGACTGGGATTCGTATTCCCGCGCCTACATCGCGCTGGGCAACATGCTCGTGCGGCGCGGCAACTTCCCCGCCGCGCACCGCATGCACATCAAGGCCCTCCGTGCCGCGCGCCGCAAGGGGCTGCAGCAGGTGCAGGGCATGGCGCTGCACGACCTGTTCGTGATCGCGACCGACACGGGCCGCTTGGAGCAGGCCGAGGAGTTCGCGCGGCAGGCGTTCCGGGCGTACGGGTCCAACCACCCGTCCATCCCGGTGCTCGCGCACGACGTCGCGTACTTCTGGGCCGAGCAGGGCCACTTTGCCCGCGCGCTGGAGGTGTTCCAGGCACTCGACCCGTACCTGAGCACCCCGGCGGAGCGCCTGAGCCTCACGGCTTCGATCGCCCGCGCCGCGGGAGGCACCGGCAACCGGGACCTGTTCCGCCGGGCCTGGACGCAGGTGGTGCGCCTGAACAAGGACGCCGACGTGCAGATGGTGGTGCCCGCGTGCATGCTCGACCTGGCGCTGGGTGCGGCGAGCCTGGGCGAGTGGGACCGTGCCGAGAGCGCGGCCGAGGAGGCGAACGAGCTCGCCACCAGGCTGGGCCACTCCAAGATCCGCTTCCGTTCCGAGGCCCTGCTGGAAGCCGCGCGCAACGGGCGCCAGGCCGAGTTCCGTCAGCAGGCGCTCAAGGTGTCCGCTCCCAGCCCCAAGAGCGAGACCCTTGCCAGCGACTTTGTCCGGAGCCTTGAAAACGGCCGGACTGCCGCCGCGGTTTAACCTCGCGGGCCGATAAAAAACTCCCCGCGCTCAGTCCGTAGAGCGCGGGGAGTTGGCTTTGCGAACCAGGAAGCGATCAGCCGCCCGAGCCGATCTGCGGCGAGCAACGGAAGATGACGCTGCCATCGGTAAGGGTCTCCTTGA
>DATING010001111.1:0-2522 GCA_035474555.1 Longimicrobium sp.
AACCGGCTGGCGCACCACCTCCGCGCGATGGGCGTGGGCCCCGACGTGCGGGTGGGGCTCTCGGTGGAGCGGAGCCCGGAGATGGTGGTGGGGCTGCTGGCGGTGCTCAAGGCCGGGGGCGCGTACGTCCCGCTGGACCCCGCCTCCCCGGCGGAACGGATGGGGCGGATGATGGCGGACGCGGGCATCGCCGTGCTGCTGACGGAAGACGGCGTGCGCGGCCGCGTCCCGGTCTCCGCCGGCCTCCCTGTCGTGTCGGTGGATGGCGGCCGCGCGGCGATCGAGGCGGAGAGCGCCGGCGCGCCGGACGTCCGGGGGACGGCGGACGACCTGGCGTACGTCCTCTTCACCTCCGGCTCCACGGGCGTGCCCAAGGGCGTGGCGGTGGCGCACCGCGGCGTGTGCAACCTGGTGCCGGCGCTCATCGCGCTGACGCACCTGGGGGCGGATTCGCGCGCGCTCCTGCTGGCGCCGCTGCACTTCGACGCGTCCGTGGCGGAGATCCTTTCCGCCCTGTGCGCCGGCGCGGCCCTGTACGTGGCGGAGGGCGACGACCTCATCCCCGGCGACGGCATGGTCCGCCTGCTGCGCGCGGAGCGGATCACCCACACCAAGTTCACGCCCTCCGCCCTCGCGGCACTGCCCGTCGTAGAGCTTCCTGACCTGGCGACGCTCGTCGTGGGCGGCGAAGCGTGCACCGCCGGCCTGGTGGACCGCTGGGCGCCGGGGCGCCGCTTCATCAACGTCTACGGCCCCACGGAGACGACGGTGCGGGTCACCGCTGCCCTGTGCCAGCCGGGCGCGGGAACGCCGCCCATCGGCGCGCCGCTGCCGGGCACGCGGCTGTACGTGCTGGACGCGGCGGGGGAGCCCGTGCCCATGGGCGTGCCCGGCGAGCTGTACGCGGGCGGCATCCAGCTGGCGCGCGGCTACCTGGGCCGGCCGGCGCTCACGGCCGAGCGCTTCGTCCCCGACGCGTTCGGCGCGGTGCCGGGCGCGCGGCTGTACCGCACGGGCGACCGGGTGCGCTGGACGGCGGACGGCACGCTGCAGTACCTCGGCCGCCTGGACGCGCAGGTCAAGATCCGCGGCTACCGCGTGGAGCTGGGCGAGGTGGAGGCCGCGCTGCGCCAGGCCGTCGCGGGCGACCTGGCCGTCGTGGCGCGCGAGGACGGCGGCGAAACGCGGCTCGTGGCCTACGTGGTGGGCGAGGCGGATGCGGATGCGCTGCGCGCCGCCGTCCGCCGCACCCTGCCGGAGTACATGGTGCCGGCGGCGTTCGTCGCCGTGGACGTCCTGCCCCTGACGCCCAACGGCAAGCTGGACCGCAAGGCCCTGCCCGCGCCGGACTTCGCATCCGCCGGGGACACGTACGTGACGCCGCGGACGACGGTGGAGGAGGTGCTGGCGGCCATCCTGGCCGAGCTGCTGCGCGTCCCCCGCGTGGGCGTGCACGACGGGTTCTTCGAGCTGGGCGGCCACTCGCTGCTGGCCACGCGCGTGCTGTCGCGCATCCGCGAGGTGTTCCGCATTGAGATGCCGCTGCGGGCCCTGTTCGAGGGGCCCACGGTCGCCGAGCTGGCGGAGCGGGTGGAGCAGATCCGCCGGGTGGATGCGCCGCGGCTGCCATCCATCGTCCCCGTGGAACGGACGGCTGCGCTGCCGCTCTCGTTCGCACAGGAGCGGCTCTGGTTCCTGGACCAGCTGGAGGCGGACAGCGCGTTCTACAACATCCCCGCGGCCCTGCGGATCGGCGGACCGCTGGACGCCGGGGCGCTGGAGCGCGCCCTGGGCGAGATCATCCGCCGGCACGAGGCCCTGCGCACCGTGTTCCCGCGGGTGCACGGCGCGCCTGCCCAGGTCGTGGTGCCGTTCGCGGACTTCACGCTGCCGGTGGAGGATCTTTCCGGGCTGGATGACGCGGCGCGCGAGGCGGACGTCCGCCGGCGTGCGGCAGAAGAGGCGGCACGCCCGTTCGACCTGGCCACCGGGCCGCTCGTCCGCGCGTCGCTCCTCCGCCTGGCGGAAGATGATCACGTGCTGCTGCTGTGCATGCACCACATCGTCAGCGACGGGTGGAGCCGGGACGTGCTCTTCCGCGAGCTGGGCGCGCTGTACGATGCGTTCGTCCGGGGCGGGGAGTCGCCGCTGCCGGCGCTGGCGGTGCAGTACGCGGACTTCGCCGTGTGGCAGCGCGAGTACCTGCGCGGCGCGGTGCTGGACCGGCAGATCGCGTACTGGAAGGGGCAGCTGGCCGGCGCGCCCGCGCTGCTGGCGCTGCCGGCGGATCGCCCGCGTCCCGCCGTGCAGAGCTACCGCGGCGCGCACGAGACGGCGGAGTTCGGCGAGGGGCTGCTGGAGCGGCTGGAGGCGCTGGGGCGGCGCGAGGGCGCCACGCTGTACATGGTGCTTCTGTCCGCCTTCCAGGTGCTGCTCGGCAAGTACGCGGGGAGCGAGGACGTGGTGGTGGGCACGCCCATCGCCGGGCGGGGGCGCAAGGAGGTGGAGAACCTGATCGGCTT
>DATING010001112.1:0-2937 GCA_035474555.1 Longimicrobium sp.
GTATGACTTTCTTCCGAAATGAGCACACCGGGTGCGCATCCGCGGCCCCAAACGGACGATTCTCGTCCCCGTCGACGTCTTCCCTGCCTTCCGGCACGTGACGGGGATGCGCGGGGAGCGGCGTTCGGCTTGCATGCCGGGGGCCGGCGAAGTCTTTTGATCCACGGCAGCATCATCCCTCACCCCCGCCACGGAGCCGCCCCTGTGAACGCGTGCATCCTGTTCCTGTGCCTTTCCTTTGGCGGACGCGACGCGCCCCAGCCGCGCGACCCGTTCTTTGCCGAGGACAAGTTCAAGCACTTCGTCACCTCGTTCATCGTCACCAGCCTGGCGGCCAGCGGCGCGCGCGCGGCGGGGCTGGACGCCGACGCCAGCCTGCTGGTGGGCGTGGGCACCGGGACGACGGTGGGCGTGCTCAAGGAAGTCAGCGACCTGCGCCGCGAGGGCGCCACCGCGTCGGTATACGACATCGTGTGGGACCTGGGCGGCGTGGGCGCGGCCGCGGTCATCAACGCGCGCGCGCAGTAGGCTAGGGCGATGGACGTGCAGGTGCCGGAGGTCCGCGCGCGGCTGGTGTTCGCGGGCGGGGAGTGGACCCCCGCCCGGGCGCGCGTGATCGAGCGGAGCCCGGCGTGGCGGCGCAGCGCGGCGCTCATGCAGTTGTGGTGGTGGCTGCTGGCGCCGGTGGTGTTCTGGATCCCGCCGCACATCCCGTGGGTGCTCGTGGTGCTGGCGGTGGGCGCCGTGCGCGCCATCAACCGCTTTCGCGAGTACCGCACGCTCGTGTCGCTGCGCGGCGCCTGCCCCAAGTGCGGCACGGACCAGGATTTCCCCGAGGTGGGGCGGATGAAGCAGCCGCACGTGGTGCACTGCGCCGCCTGCCAGTGGGAGCTGCAAGCCCAGGTGCCCCTCTCCGGCGCCGCGACGTAGGGCGGGGGCCGCGTTCCGTCGAGCGTGGGGCCGGCTGCTCACACCGCGGCTGATTTCCGTCCGGAGCGAATGAATTCGCGGCGACGACATCACACGGTCGGCCTGCGCCGACACCAAAGACGGCCCCGGCAGTCGGCGCGGCTCGGTCCGGCGGAACCTCGCCCCGGTGCACATCGCACGCGCGTGCACGGGCCGTCGGCGAAGGCCGACATCACGTTTTCGGTGCCGCGAATTCATTCGCCGGGTACGGATGCCGGCCGGTGTGCACAGGTCACAGTCTCACCCCCCACCCCGCCGTTGTTACCCCCGTTTCGGCCCCGCGTAAGGCAATCCCCTACCCGAGCTCAGCAGTTCCACCACGCGGAATGCCTTTCACCGCATCCGTTTCGCTAGTATATTCCAGGCCTTAAGACTGAGCATTCGCCGCGGAGGAATTCCACCGTGAAGAAGCAGAGCAGGTTCATGGCCGGCGCGCTGGTGCTGGTCGGCGTCGTGGGGTACCTGGCCGTCACCGGCATGAAGGACTCCATGATGTACTACTACACGCCCGACGAGCTGGCCACCAAGGTCGCCGCCGACCCCTCCGTGCGCGACCTGGGCGCCAAGATGGGCGGCCGCGTGGTGCCCGGCTCCGTCCAGTACGATGCGCGCACGCTGGACCTGCGCTTTACCATCGTGGACATCGCCAGCGGCCGCACCACCTTTCCCGTGGCGCACAACGGACCCCTCCCCGACACGTTCGAGGAGGGGCGCGACGTCGTCGTGGAGGGCAGGCTCGCGGCGGACGGCACCTTCCAGGCGACCACGGTGCTCACCAAGTGCGGCTCTCGCTATGAGGCCGTGGAAGAGGATTTTCGCGCGTGACGCAGATCGGGGAAGTCGCCCTCTGGGTCGCGTTCATCCTGGCGCTGTGGGGCGGCGTGCTGGCGTTTGCCGGCGGACGCCGCGGCCGCGGCACCTGGGTGCTCAGCGCGGAGCGGTCCGTGTACGCCGTGTTCGGCCTGCTCATCGTGTCGTCGGGCGCCATCATCGCGGCCTTCGTGCGCAACGAGTACGGCTACAAGTACGTGGCGGGGTACAGCAACCGCGAGCTCTCGCTCTTCTACAAGATCACGGGGCTGTGGGCGGGCCAGACGGGGTCGCTCGTGTTCTGGGCGCTCCTGCTGGCCCTGTTCTCGTCCATCGTGGTGTGGCAGAACAGGCGGAAGAACCGCGAGTTCATGCCCTACGTATCGGGCACGCTGCTGGTGGTGCTCGCGTTCTTCATGGGCGTGGTGCTCTTCGCATCCAACCCGTTCCAGCTGATGGACTTCACTCCCGCCGACGGCCGGGGGCTGAACCCGCAGCTGCAAAATTACTGGATGACCATCCACCCGCCCACGCTGTACCTGGGTTTCACGGCGTTCACCGTCCCCTTTGCGTTCGCCGTGGCGGCGCTGATCTCGGGGCGGCTGGACACGCGGTGGATCACCACGACGCGGCGCTGGACCCTGCTCGCGTGGTTCTTTTTGACCAACGGCATCATCTTCGGGATGATGTGGGCGTACGTGGAGCTGGGCTGGGGCGGATACTGGTTCTGGGACCCGGTGGAGAACGCGTCGCTGCTCCCCTGGCTCACGGGCACGGCGTTCCTGCACTCGGTGATGATCCAGGAAAAGCGCGGCATGCTCAAGCTGTGGAACGTGCTGCTGATCCTCGCCACGTTCCTGCTGAGCATCTTCGCCACGTTCCTTACGCGCTCGGGGCTCATCGAGTCCGTGCACTCGTTCGCGCAGAACCTGACGATCTCCTGGATCTTCCTGGGCTTTCTTTCCTTTCTGGTGATCAGCTCCGCGGCGCTGGTGTGGTGGCGCCGCGACGCGTTCGAGCCGGAGAACCGGCTGGAGAGCGCCGTGAGCCGCGAGGGCGCGTTCCTGATGAACAACCTGGTGTTCATCGCCGCCATGCTCACGGTGTTCTGGGGGACCATGTTCCCCCTGATCTCCGAGGGGCTGTCGGGCAACAAGA
>DATING010001113.1:0-2152 GCA_035474555.1 Longimicrobium sp.
AACCGCACCTCGATGCCCAGCATCTCCCGGAGCCGGGAGAAGACCTGCGTGACCAGCAGCGAGTGCCCGCCCAGCGCGAAGAAATTGTCCGTCGCTCCCACCCGCTCCACACTCAGCACCTCCGCGAAGATCCCCGCCAGCAGCTCCTCCACCACCGTGCGCGGCTCCACGTATTCTTCTCCGGACGTGCGCTCCGGGGCCGGCAGCGCGCGCCGGTCGACCTTGCCGTTGCTCGTCACCGGCAGCCGCTCCAGCACCACGAACGCTCCGGGCACCATGTACTCCGGCAGCCGCTCCGCCAGGTACGCCCGCAGCCGCGCCAGGTGCTCGCGCAGCTCCGCCGCGCTGGGCTCCGCCCCTGCCTCGCCCGTCACGTACGCCACCAGCCGCGGCTGCCCCGGCACGTCCTCCCGCAGCAGCACCGTCGCTTCCTTCACCTGCCCGTGCGTGCGAAGCACCGCCTCGATCTCCCCCAGCTCCACCCGGTAGCCGCGCACCTTCACCTGGTGGTCCGTCCGCCCCAGGAACTCGATCTCCCCGTCCGACCGCCGCCGCCCCACGTCTCCCGTGCGGTACAGCCGCGCACCCGCCACCCCGCGGTGCGGGTCCGGTACGAAGCGCTCCGCCGTCAGCTCCGGCCGGCCCAGGTAGCCGCGCGCCATCCCCACCCCGCCGATGTACAGCTCTCCGGCCACCCCCACCGGCACCGGCTCCAGCTGGGCGTCCAGCACGTACAGCTGCGTGTTCGCCACCGCCCGCCCGATCGGCGGGTCTCCCGCATCGGCCGTGTAGGCGCTGGAGGTCATGCGGATCCCCGCCTCCGTAGCCCCGTACCCGTTGAAGAAGCGCCGACCCGCGCCCCAGCGCCGCACCTGCTCCACCGGCAGCGTCTCGCCCCCCGTGACGATGGTCTTCAGCTCCGGCAGCTCCTCCACCGGCGTGACCGCCAGCGCCGAGGGCATGGTCTTGAGGTGCGTGATCCGCTCCTCGCGCAGCGTCCGCAGCAGGTCCTCGCCCGGCATCATCGCCTCGCGGCGCGCCAGCACCAGCTCCGCCCCGTTGCACAGCGCCGTGAAGAGGTCGGCCACCGAGGCGTCGAAGTGCAGCGGCGCGTACGCCAGGTTGCGCTCGCCGGGACGGGCGCCGTAAACCCTGCCCAGCTCCAAAAAGGTGTTGCCCACGCCGCGGTGCTCCACCAGCACGCCCTTGGGACGCCCGGTCGAGCCCGAGGTGTAGATGACGTACGCCAGGTTGTCGGGGCCGACGCCGGTCTGCGGCGCCCGGTCACTCTCCCGCGCGATGCGCTCCGCCTCCGCGTCGACCGCCAGCAGCGGCACGCCCCAGTCCCGCAGGCGCTCCGCGAGCGCCGCCTGCGTCAGCAGCAGCGCCGGGGCGGCGTCGCGCAGCATGTAGGCGCGGCGCTCGGACGGCAGCTCCGGGTCGAGCGGCAGGTAGGCGCCGCCGGCCAGGAGCACGCCCAGCACCGAGACGACCATCTCCGGGGCCGCCTCCATGCAGAGGGCCACGCGGGTCTCGGGGCCCACGCCCTCCCGCCGCAGCCGGTTGGCCAGCTGCGCCGCGCGGCCGTACAGATCCGCGTAGGTGAGGGAGCGCCCCTGGAAGCGCAGGGCGGGAGCACCGGGGGTGCGCAGCACCTGGGCGTGCACCAGCTCGTGGATGCACAGCTCGCCGGTGTAGCCGGTGTCGGGTCCGTTCCACGCGTGCAGCAGCTGCTCGCGCTCGGCCCCGCGCAGCAGCGGCACCTCCGAGAGGCGCTGCCCCGGCGCGGCCACCATCGCTTCCAGCAGCACTGCCAGGTGAGCGGCCATGCGCGCGACCGTGGCGGCCTCGTACAGCCCCGCGCGGTACGTGAGCGTGCCGCCGAGCTCGTCCTCCGCCTCCACCATCGTCAGGGTGAGGTCGAACCTGGCGGTCCTCTCGCCCCGCCCGAACGGCTCCAGCTCCACCTCGCCGAGCGACAGCTCCTCGCGCAGGCTGGAGCGGTCCAGCGAGAAGACCACCTGGAAGAGCGGCGAGTGCGTGGGGCTGCGCTCCGTCACCAGCTCGTCCACCAGGCGCTCGAAGGGCAGCTCCTGGTGGTCGAACGCCCCGAGCACCGTGTCCCGCACCTGGTCCAGCAGCTCCGTCCAGG
>DATING010001114.1:0-17398 GCA_035474555.1 Longimicrobium sp.
CGCTGCGGTTCAACGACGCTCCCCCGGCGGCTCCGGATGCGGACGCCAGTACCGCCGGCTCCAGGTAGTCCACGAACGGGAGCTGGCGAATCCGGTTCAGCACGGCCGCCGACTCGACCTTCACGAGGACCGTGGGCGCACTGTCGTCGGCCCGGAGCACGCGGACCCCCGGCTGGTTCGCGAGTGCCTCGAGGCTGCCGTGCCAGGCAGGCTCGTTGATCAGCCACTGTCCGCGATAGATCCCGCGCGCGGCGCCAGGATGCTTTACCCCCAGTGAGAAAGTCGTGTCGCCACGGAGTCCGTAGGCCCACAGGTCAGCCGAGCTGACGTCGCGCCATGGGTCCACACGCTTTGGGGCGTCCTGCAGCGACTCTGAACTCGCGGACAGGATGCCGGGCGAATCGGCGGACGACGTCACGGACGCCGGCTCGCACGCGGCGAGCGCGAGGATGAGTGCGACGGAGAGGGGCAGTGTACGCTGGTGCATGGACATGGGGGTGAGTTGTGGGGTGCGGGCGGATCAACGGGTACGGACGATTTGCGGCATGCGGCTGCAGGGGTATGCGCCGTCACAGGTGTGCGGCGACCCGTTTCCGAGCTGGCCGTCGCGGTTGCCACCCCAGCAGTACGCGGTTCCTTCCGTGGTTACCGCGCACGTATGGAACATGCCGGCAGCTACGGATTGAAAAAGCTCCAGGGCGTTCACGGGCACCGCGGCCGGCGAGTAGTCCACGGGGGCCCCCTGGGCGCCGAGCTGGCCGAGGTTGTTGCCGCCCTGGCACAGCAGCGCGGCGGTTCGGGTTAGAGCGCATGCATGGCTGCTCCCGGTCGCGAGGGCGGTCACGCCCGGGGCGTCGATCCGGTGCGGAGGGGCTGGCTCCGTCGCGCTCCCTCCCCAGCACCACCAGGCGGTTTCGACGGTGACCGCGCAGGTCTGGGCGTCCCCCGCCGCCACGCGGACGAATCGTTGCTGCGCATCCACGGCGTGAGGAGACAGGGTGCAGCGTTTGTCACCCCCGGTGGCGCAGGTGTCGGGCGTGTGTGCGCCGGCGTTGCCGGTCACCGAGCCGAAGAAGTTGTCGCCCCAGCACATCGCCCGCCCGTCCAGGGTCACGCCGCACGTGTGCAGCGCGCCGCTGCCGAGGGTCGCGAATCGGACGCCGCCTGCGACGGGGGCCGGCGTGGTCCGGGGGGACGTGGTGCCGTCGCCGAGCTGCCCCCACCGGTTGTCGCCCCAGCAGTATGCGGTACCTTCGGCCGTCAGCCCGCACGTGTGCACCTGTCCTGCGGCCAGCTGAACGAAGCGGAGGGGCGTGGAGACCCGTACGGGCCGAGTGGAACCGCCCTCGGAAGATGGGCTTCCCAGCTGTCCGTGACGTTCCTGTCCCGCTCCCCAGCAGTATGCCGTCCCGTCGGTCGCCAGCCCGCACGCGTGGTAGTAGCCCACACTCAGGGAGGTGAAGTGGAGCCCGCCCGCGACGGGTACCGGACGCGTCTGGCTTACATCACCGCCATTCCCCAGCTGGCCATCCGTGCCGCGTCCCCAGCAGAAGGCGCGGCCGCTCACCGTGAGCGCACACGTCGTATGTCCGCCGGCTGCCACGGACAGCAGGGGCTCGCCGACAGGTACGGGGTCCAGGGGCGCTGTCTCCGTGCACGCCGCTACCAGCAACGCCGCGAGCAGCGGAATCCGGACAGGAACAAATGCCATGTGGAGCGGAAGAGAGCGGGAGGCGAGGGCGTCGGAAGTAAAACATAGGCCTGGATTTGCGAGGCGGTCAAGCGTTTGGGGACCCGTCGAGTGGAATGGGATGTCGTTCTTTACGGCGAGTACGGCGAGGGCGTACTGCGTCGTGGATTCGGCTCCGCCCCTCCGTCACGAAGATTGACACGCCGCCTTGCCGTACCTACGTTCCGCCGCGTCCCTGCACGCTTTTCCACGTCTTCCATAAACGTCCGAATACATGGCGATCATCCAGGAGGTCCGGGCCCGGGAGATCCTCGATTCCCGCGGCAACCCCACCGTCGAAGCCGACGTGCTCCTTTCCAGCGGCGCCGCGGGGCGCGCGGCGGTGCCCAGCGGGGCATCCACCGGCGAGCACGAGGCCGTGGAGCTGCGCGACGGCGACAAGGACCGCTACCTGGGCAAGGGCGTGCTGCAGGCCGTGCAGAACATCGAGGAGGAGATCTCCGAGGCGCTGGTCGGCTACGATCCGTATGACCAGGTGGCCGTGGACCGCACGATGATCGAGCTGGACGGCTCGCCCAACAAGGGACGCCTGGGCGCCAACGCGCTGCTGGCCGTGTCGCTGGCCACCGCCCGCGCCGCCGCCGAGGACGCCGGCCTGCCGCTGTACCGCTACCTGGGCGGCGCCATGGCCAACCTGCTGCCCGTCCCCATGATGAACATCCTGAACGGCGGGGCGCACGCCAGCAACAACGTGGACTTCCAGGAGTTCATGGTGATGCCCATTGGCGCCGAGTCGTTCAGCGAGGGGCTGCGGATGGGCACGGAGGTGTTCCACTCGCTCAAGAAGGTGCTCACCAAGGCCGGCAAGAACACGGCGGTGGGCGACGAGGGCGGCTTTGCGCCGGATCTCAAGGACAACGAGGAGGCGCTCGCCGTGATCCTGCAGGCCATCGAGCAGGCCGGCTACCGCCCGGGCGAGGACCTGGTGCTGGCGCTGGACGTGGCCGCGTCGGAGATGTGGAAGGGGAGCGGCTACACCTTCTACAAGAGCACGCAGGAAAAGAAGACGCCCGCCGAGATGGTGCAGTTCTACGCGGAGTGGGTGAAGAAGTATCCCATCCGCTCCATCGAGGACGGCATGGCCGAGAACGACTGGGACGGCTGGAAGGCGCTCACGCAGGAGATCGGTGCCTCCACGCAGCTGGTGGGCGACGACCTGTTCGTCACCAACACGGAGCGCCTGGCGCGGGGGATCAACGAGGGGATCGGCAACGCCATCCTCATCAAGGTCAACCAGATCGGCACGCTCACGGAAACGCTGGAGGCCATCGACATGGCCCGCCGCGCCGGCTTCAACGCCGTGATGTCGCACCGGTCCGGCGAGACGGAAGACACCTTCATCGCCGACCTGGCCGTGGCCACGGGCGTGGGGCAGATCAAGACGGGGAGCGCCAGCCGCACGGACCGCGTGGCCAAGTACAACCAGCTGCTGCGCATCGAGGAGCACCTGGGCGAGGCGGCCCGCTACCCGGGCAAGGGGCTGTGGCGCTAGGCAAGGGCACCGGCCGGCGCCTGCTCGCGGGCGGGATTCTCGCCCTGGCGGGGTACTACGCCCTGTGGGGGGGCGAGTACTCCGCGTTCCACCTGGTGCGCCTCAAGAAGGAGCGCCGCGAGGCGGATGCGCGCCTGGCCGACACGCGTGCGCAGGTGGATTCGCTGCGCACGCTGGCCGGCAAGCTGGAAAAGGACGACGCGGAGGTGGAGCGCATTGCCCGCGAGCGGTTCGGGATGATCCGCGAAGGCGAGCTGCTGTACCGCTTCGTCCCCGTGGATTCCGCCGGGGCCCCGCCGCCGAACGAGTAGGCGGAGCAGGCGAACAGAGCGAATGAATTCGCCGCAACGACGACACGAGGTCCGCCTGCGCGGACCGGGACTGTGCGGCGGATGTTTGCAGAGAGTGGAGCCCTGTCCGGACTCGCCGAGCGAGCCGGGACGGGGCTTCTCTCGTTCTCCCGGATGGCTGCCGGATCGAGAAATTGGGCGGCTCCAAGGGTTGACGGTAGGCCCGGATCACACTATCTTAGTGGCACGTGTCGCGGGGTGGAGCAGCCTGGTAGCTCGTCGGGCTCATAACCCGAAGGTCGCGGGTTCGAATCCCGCCCCCGCTATGGAATCCGGGCCGGCTCGAAAGGGCCGGCCCGGTTTCAATCGGAGGTCGGCAGGGTAGCTCAGCTGGTCAGAGCGCACGACTCATAATCGTGAGGTCGGGGGTTCGAGCCCCCCCCCTGCTACTTCTACGCAAAGGCCCCGCAACGGTTTTCCGTTGCGGGGCCTTTGTCTTTTGCGGTACGGAATTCACGGTCTCCGATCCCCTCTCCCGCCTTCCGCGGCCGCGAGACCGTCACGCGGGTCCACGATCCCCTACCTTCCGCGGATCCCTCCGCATCCTGGGTATTTCGGTGAGCGAACCGGCTGTTCAGGGCGGCCTGAAGCCAAGCCGCTTGCAGGGGATGGACGAGGGCGCGTGGTCGCACACGCGCGATTCGATGGCATTCCGCATCAACTCGCGCGGTTGATCGTGGATGGCGCGCCCGTGTCCGTCCTCGCGGTAAGGATCCCACGACTCAGCCGCGCGTCCACCACGCCCCACCCACCGGATGAGTGGCGGCAGGGCATTGCGATCGAAGTAGAAGCGCTCCTCGTCCTCGCCCGGCTGCGCGGCCGCGTTCCATAGCACACGGATCAGGGAGACGTGGCCGCCATCATAGTAGTAGACGTACGCCACGGGCTTTCCAGGCGCAGGGCGTTCGTTCTTGCGGATCTTGCGGATCTCCCGATCATCGTCGAACACCTCCTGCTCGCCCGACCAGATCACCCGATGGCGCAGCGTGCGGTCGAGATCTACCGCCGCGGCCTGGCGTTCGACCTCTGCCACCCGGCGCTCCACCTCCGGCGCCGCGCTGAGGTGCACGCGCGATTTCTCACCGTATTCCTGTTCCATCGCGTCGTCGAATGACACCCCCTGTCCGACGCTCAGCCCCTGCCGCACCAGCCACAGGGCAGCAAGGACGAGAAGGGAAACCAGGAGAAAACGGCCTGCCCGGGCAAGCCGGACACGCCGGGGGGCCCACGGAGGAGCGGATTCGCGCATGAGGTGTGGAGAGGGGGATCGGGACGCGGTGCTCGGGACACGTGCCATGCCAGGGTACACGCGCGTTCGGAATGCGTCAAGAACCCTGGCGCACATACCGAATCTCCTCCGGGTGGGAGAGCCGCCCCGTAGCAGGTGCAAAGGGAGAGCAGACGGATTCGCCAGCCTTGCGTTGGACTGCTGGATTGCGACACTTTGCAGCGCCGAATTCCTCTCCTTCGTGCTCCCTTCCGGTCCATGATCCTCCTTGATTCTCCCCGGCCACGCTGGGACCTGTTCATCGCGTACGCGAGCACCGACCGTACCCAGGCAGAGACGCTGTACGACCTGCTCGCCCCCGAGCTGCACGTGTTCATGGACGCGCGCTCCCTGCAGCCAGGCGACGATTGGCCGCAGGTAATTCCGGCGGCGCTGCGCGCTGCGTCGATCATCGTGGTGATGGTCTCGCCGCGCGTGGACATGGCGTACTACGCGAACGAGGAGGTCGCGATCGCGATCGACCTGGCGCGGCGAAGCCCGGACCGCTATCGCGTGGTGCCGGTGGTGCTGGAAGATCCGGACGAGCAGCGCTCGTTTCTCCCGTACGGTTTGCGCTCCAAGCACGGCCTGTTCGCACGGACGCCGGACGAGCTCGCCAGCGCCGTGCGGCGCCTGCTGGCGCTGGCCAGGGGGCGCGGCGCGGCAGCGGGAGTGCGGTGGGACGACGTGTGGGGCCCGGAGCCCGCGGACTTCGCCGACGCTCCACCCGGCGCGGAACGGCCCGTGGTGTATCCGCCGCTGCGCTTTCTTACCGATCACGGCCAGGAGGTGGTGGTCCGCGACCCCGCCACGCTGGCGGACCTGCTGGAGAGCAACCCGGAGAACGGTCGCCTCTTTCTCTATCGCCGCTACTATGAACGGGCGGGATGGGACGCCGCGAACCCGGGGTTGTGCGCGGCACTCGCGGTGCTGATCGAGCAGCGCTTTACCGACAATCCCGCGGCGGGGCTAACGGCCGCGCTGTACCTGCTGGACCCGCGCCGCCCGTATCGCGGTGGCGGCGAGGAGGTCGACGGATATCTGCCGCTCGCCACGCATCTGACCGCGCACGCGCACGCCTACCGCGATGCGCTGCGCGACCCGCGCCATCCGCTGTGGCTGTACCTTGCCTCGCGCCCCGAGCCGGCTGCGCGCGAGGGCATCCGCGCGTTTGCCGCGGCGTTCTCGTCTCTCCCGGACGACGCCACCCTGCAGGCTGCGGCCGTCACGCTCAACCGGCTAATCATCTGGCTGCGCGGGATGGGTGGCCAGAGCGGGCTCCCTTTCGGCGCCACGGGCCTTGTCGCCCCACGGGACATCCTGGCTTTGCCCCGCGCGGAACGGGCCGCCGCCGCCGCAGCGCTGACGGACCGCGCGTCGCTCCTGTCCGTGTGGGTGGAGGAGCGTGCCCCGGAGCTCAGCCGGCTGATCGCCACGTGGCGCCGTACGCACCCGGGCGACCTGCTGACGCTGCCCTTTGCGCTGGGCGTGGGCGTTGCCGTGGGCCAGGGCGAGGTGCGGGGGCCGGAGGACATCGTCGCCCATGCGCCCGCCGTGGCGGAGGCGTTGTGGGCGGAGGACGCGGACGACCTGCGCGAGCGCGTCAGCCGTTACCTGGCAACCTTCCACTTCGTGCCGCTGGCGGCCCCCGCCCTGGACCGCCTGCGTGCGGGGGAGAACGACCCCCACGTGCTGGCGGTGGCGGCGTACGTGGCTGGCCACCTGGCGGACCTGCTGGACGCGGACAGCGAAGCTGCGGGAGGCGAGCGCGTGGCGCCCGTCGTCTTTCGCGCGCTGGGTGCAAGTGCGGCGCAGCGGCTGCCGGACGCGGCGGCACGCGTGGCGGACACGCTCGCCGGTTACCCGGGGGGGCTGCACCCGCAGGGAGCGGCCGAGGGGGCACTGGTGCGGCTGGCCGCGTTCCTGGAGGATGCAGCCCGGCACGTGGAGGGCGCGGCTGGCCGCGCGGGCGAACGCGCGCTGTGGGCCCGTTTCCTGGCGGGGAAGGACGACGCGCTCCTGCACGCCTGGCGAAGCGGGATGGCCGAAGCGGGGCGTACCCCCGCGCGTTCGCGAGACGCTGCCGCGCGCATTGCTCGCGCGGTGAACACGCTGCGTGACCACGGCGTCGCCACGCGTTTCGGGGAGCGGCACGCGCGGGAGCACGCGGCGGGCGGGCCGCTGGAGGCGGCGATGGACGAGCGGGTGGCGGCGGAGCGCGCGAAGACCGTGGCCGCGCTCGATGCGGACGAGCGCGCCGCCCGCGCTTTCCTGCGCCGGCGAGCCGGGAGCGTGCCGCCGCTTCTGTACGCCAACCGCGCAGTCGACCGGGCCCGGCGCGCGACCCTGCTTCTGCTGCTGGGGGGCGTCCTTTTCGGGGCGGCGCAAGCCACGCTGCTTGTGCGCTTCGCGGGGCTTCGTGCCGACTACGATCTCATCTTCCCCGGCCAGCCGGCGTCGTTCGAGGCCCTGTATGCCTCCATGTTCTACGTCTTCGACGGACCGCAGCGATTCATCCTGATGGGGGTGACGGTGGGAGGCCTGGTTGCGCTCGTCTCGGTCGCTGCGGGAATGTTCCTGGCGCTGCGCGACGGCCGCGCGCACCCGGTGTCGGTGACCGGAGGAACCCTGGCATCGGTGGCGGCGTTCCTCGTCGCAGGTGTGTATCTGGCAAGCCGCGGCCCGGTTACCGCATCGGTCGTGGGGAGCATGCTGGGCCTGGCCGCACTGGCGTTCTGCGCGGGTTCGCGCCGCCGCTGGCGTGCGTGGGGCCACGTCGCGCGCGCGCACCGGGAGCGGCTGGATGCGCACCCCGTGATGGCGGCGGCGTTCAGCCAGCGGAGGGCCGTCGCGGAGGCGCACGCGGAGGAGCACACGCTGGCATGGACAGCGATGCTTTGGCGCGCGCTGGCGTGGGCGGACGTACCGGAGTCGGTGGAGCTTCCGCCCGCGCCGCCGCGGGACGCCCATCCCGCGACCGGGTCGAAAGTGGTGGAGGGCGCAATGGAGGTGGTGCTGCGTGCGGAGCTCGAGCCAGGTCCGGGCGGCGGCGCACCCCAGCCGGGGATGCGTACGTCGCGGCTGCGGCGCAGGGTGATGCTGGCCGGCGGCGTGGGCGCGGTCCTGGTGCTGGCGGTGACCGCCGTGTGGCGCCAGGCCGACGCGTACACCGTGACCATCCAGTGTGGCGAACGCGAGCGGGTGGAGGCCATCACGCTACAGTATCAACACTATGATGCTCGCATGCAGTTCGAGGTCGACACCGTGCGGGAGAGGCGCACATGGAGCGCAGTGATGCAGCCGCTGCCAAGGTCGGTGGCAGAGCGGATCAAGTACCAGGCCGACCAGTGGAGGAACCACGATATGAGCGACTGCGACGCCTCGGCGGAGTGGAAGCCGTGAACGGGCGCGCACTTGCGCTGCTCCTTTCGGCAGCGTTCGCCGCCTGCGGGGCGCCGCCGTCCGCGCCCCCTCCGTCGCTGGTGGCGGTGGGTCCCTTGCGCGTGGGGATGACGGCGGCCGAGGCGGACCGGACGCTGTCGACGCTCGGCCTGAACGTGGAGTGCAAGGAAAAGAACGGCATTTCCGAGTGCCGTACGTTGCACGCGGGGGCGATCGCGCTGCACTACGAGGTCGCTGGCGACCGGGTTCGGTCGGCTACACGGGTGATCGGGTCCAGTACCCCTCCGGCTCCCGCCGGCGAGATGGCGGCCGCATGGGAGGCTCGGTATGGCCCGCAGGACACTGCCGAAGCTCCCGCCGTGCAGAGGCTCAGCGTGATCCGGCACTGGTATCGGGCGGGTGAGGGCGTATACCGCGTGCACCTGTGTGGAAGCAGCGACGGGATGCAGGGGTGCATGGAAACCTCGATGGACGTGACGCCCGCCGCAGTGGCCGCCCGCATCATGAGCGAAGCGTGGGACGCGCGCGACTACGGGGTCGTCTGCCACACCTGGGAAAAGGCGGTCTCGGGCCGCTGCGGAAAACCCCAGCGCATCTCGGTGCGGCCGCTGCAGAGCGACGAGGTGATGCGAATCGCAGTGCTCCGTGAGCCGCGGGACACGCCGCCCGGAGGCGTGCTCCTGTTCCAGTCCGACGGCACCATCCGTCATCGCATGTGGCGTGTTTCCGATGGCAGCCTCTACGGGATCTCGTGCCGCAACTACGACGATGAAGAAGAAGAAACGTGCTGGGAGATCGTCGCACGCTTTCAGCCGCGTGAGCTCCTGATGGCCTTTGTCAGCGAGTGACCCCGGCGTCGAGCGGCCGTACTCCGCATGGCGTCGTACTGAGAAACGGGTGAGCGCGGTGCCCTCGACCGGGTACCGGCCACGGGTTGCTGCGCACCGGTTGCCCGTTCCGAGCCATCCACCACCATCGTAGCGTCGCGGGTTCGAGCCCCGCCCCTGCTCCTTCTACGCAAAGGCCCCGCAACGGTTTTCGGTTGCGGGGCCTTGGTCTGTTCACCGCTGGAAACCCGTCATCAGGGTATTCGCCATAAACGTCCCGGCCGTCCTCCTGTGCGTTGCAGGCGAACCGTTCCGTTTCGCCTGCGTCTGCCCGCCGTATGTTTGCTTGCCAAAACCGCTGGCGTTGCCGCACCTTCGTGCGACTGTCCGTGGAGGTTTGGCGCCTGCCCCGCCGCTGAAACCCGGATCCGCCACGGGATCTGCATGGAAACGGCGTGCATACCATGGGATGATTGAGCCGGAAAAATCCGATTTGCCGCGGGTTCGATTGCAGCGTGCACCGCCAGGCAGACGGCGGCCCTTGGGCAGGTGCTGGTGCGAACGAACCATCCTCTTCACTCGAAACCAGGAGCTGACCTCCTGCCTGTCGTACGGCGTGCCGTCCACGCTGATCCGCTCCCGTTCCATCCCTCAACCGCAGCATCTTCCCCGCTTCAGTATCCCACCCGTCATCGTTGAAAGGCTTTCATGTTCGGCTCCGTGATCCTGGACGTGGCCATCGGCCTGATCCTCGTGTACCTGTTGATGAGCCTGCTGTGCTCCGCCATACGCGAAGCGCTGGAAGGGTGGCTCAAGACGCGCTCGGTGCACCTGGAGCGCGGCATCCGCGAGCTGCTGCACGACCCCAGCGGCACCACGCTCGCCTCCGACATCTACAACCATCCCCTGGTGCAGTCGCTGTACAAGGGCGAGTACAACCCTACGCTGATCCGCACGCGCACAAAGAAGGACGGGACGGTTGAGCACCACGCCGTGCCCTCGCGCGGGCACCTGCCGTCGTACATCCCCTCCGGCAACTTTGCCCTGGCGCTGCTGGACGTGGTGGCGCGCGGCCCGAGCAGCGGTGACCCCGGCACGGCCACAGGCGACGCGCCGGTGCTGACCCTGGCGGGCATCCGCGCGCGCATCGGCGAGATCCAGAATCCGCCGGTGCAGCGTGCCCTGCTCGCCGCCATCGACACCGCCAACGGAGACCTTACCCGCGCCCAGAAGAACGTGGAGGCGTGGTTCGACAGCTCCATGGACCGGGTGTCGGGCTGGTACAAGCGCCGCACGCAGCTGGTGCTGTTCCTGATCGGCCTGGTGGTGGCCGTGGTGCTGAACGTCGACAGCTTTGGCATCGCACAGTTCCTCTACCGCGACAAGCCCATGCGCGACGCGCTGGTGGCCCAGGCGGCGACCGTTTCCCGCGACCCGAGCTTCGTCACGCAGCCGCAGAGCGTGGAGCAGATCCGTGCGACCATGGACAGCCTGCGGCTCCCGATCGGCTGGGCGCGCGACTCTGCGGGCGGGCTCTACCGCGTTACTCCCAGCGGGCGGCACGACGTGCGCCGCAACGAGAGCTGGACCAAGTGGGTCGGGGACCTGGTGGGCGCATCGGGCGGATGGCTGGCGACCGCGTTCGCCGTGTCGTTTGGCGCGCCGTTCTGGTTCGACCTGCTCAACAAGGTGATGGTGGTCCGCTCGACGGTAAAGCCGCACGAGAAGAGCCCCGAGGAATCGTCGGAAGACCGGCAGTCGAAGAACGCCGCGCCTCCGCCGCACCTGGGCGGCGGCGGGCCTTCCGCGGGCGGGGAGACCGGTGGCGGCGGAGGCGGCGGAGGAGGAGGCGGAGCACCCTCTGGTTCGCCGCCGGACTCCCCCGAACCGCCGCAGGGAAGCACGGCGGTGGGAGGGCCCCGCCCGGGCGGCGATGTGCAGCCCCCCGCGAACCCGGGCGACCCGGGCGCGGACTTTCAGCCGCAGGAGTGGGCGGCCGGCAACCCCCAGGAGGGAACCGTATGAGCGCCGGAACCAGCAGCGGAGCGGCCACGGTGAGCCGCGACCTGGCGCAGCTCGCGCCCCGCTTTCGCGACGCGGTGCAAAAGGCCATCGCCGACTGCCAGGCCCGCGGCCTGGACGCGTACGTCTACGAGGCGTACCGCTCGCCTGATTTGCAGGCGCTGTACTACCAGCGCGGCCGCACCGTCGTCCCGCCGGTGCAGACGGTCACCAACGCGCGCAGCAACCTGTACAGCTGGCACGGCTACGGGCTGGCGGTGGACGTGATCTCGCGCCGCTACGGGTGGGACAAGCCGGAGTCGTGGTTCCGCGACGTGGCCCAGAGCTTCGCGAAGTTCGGGTGCAAGTGGGGCGGGGACTGGAAGATGAAGGACCTGCCGCACTTCCAGTGGGGCCCGTGCAAGGCCAGTCCGTCGGACAACGCGCGCGCCCTCTTTGCCCAGGGCGGCGCCCCCGCGGTGTGGAAGGCCGTCGGCGCGGAGTAAGGCCAAGTGCGTTTCACAAAGGCCCCGCAACGGGTTTCCGTTGTGGGGTCTTTGGTTTGTGTATCTCGGAGGTCAAAGCTGTCGCCGCCTAATTCCGCTTGAACTCGTCCACTATTGGAGCCGGCGCGTCCACTTTCGTTGCCGGCAACTGCATTGTTCGCGGCTGTTTTTCGAATCGCTGGCAGACAAAGAAGCCGATCATCCGCGTCATGGCTTATTCGCCTGCCCGCCTGCCCGAATTCATTTTCGGTGGCCTTGTCCATTTTGCGGTACATCTCACCATTCCGGACCATCGAGCGGGAGCAAATTTTGCTTGGCATTTCCGTAGACCGTGCACATCATTTCGAAGGCCCAGGTCGCGATGCAGAGTGCCGAAGGGGTGCTTCTGACCAACTGTACGTAAAAGGACTATGGACTCTTGGGGAGAGGGTGCGTCCGCACGAGAATGGTGGGATGCCACCGACGCCGTTTGGCGGGAGATCTTTCTCTGCAACCTGGCAATCGAGGCGAATCGTGATCGAGCGGCACGCCTGTCTTCGACGTGGCTTACTCCCGCCAAGCGATACGAGCGCCTGACGGGAGAGCCGTTCGTGATGCACACCGAAGGGCTGCCGGAAAATGAAACTCAGCGGCTGGTGAAGGTGGACTGCTATGGGACGGACGTGGAGAACCTGACGCCGCTGGCGGGCCTTCAAGAACTCAGGGAGGCATACTGCGGTGCCACGTCGCTGTACGACCTGAGCCCGCTGAGAAACTGCAAAAAGCTGGCAAACCTCTGTCTCTACGACACGAAAGTCGCGAGTCTCGAGCCGTTGCGGGACCTTCGCGAGATCCGCCGCCTGTGCTGCGCCAACACCCGGGTCCGCTCCCTCGAGCCGCTCGCCCGGCTGCAGCATCTGGAGTTCCTGAGCATCAGCAACACCCTTATCACTTCGCTGGCTCCGATATGGGGGTTGCGCTCGCTTCGACGGCTTCGCTGCCATAATACGGGCATTTCTACGGAGGAATTGAACGCATTCTGTCGAGAGCACCCGCAATGTGAGGTGCTCACGGTAGAATCGGAGGATGATGATTTCGCAGCGCCACTTGGTTGCCCCGGCCCCTGACGCCCCTACTTCACCCTGTCTTCCGCTCCCCCTGCTGGGAGGACGAACACCTCACGTACCACCTCTACCAGCATGGCGCTGCCGATATGCATCTTGGCGACACACTCGCCGTGGTACATGCCAACCATCCCCCCCAATCGTTAGCCGTGGCGCAAGCGCGCAGGCCCATGTGCAGTAGTAGCTCGGGGCGGAAAGGGTCTGCGCACTCAACATCAACGTCTTGGTAGGGTCCAGCACTACCCGAGCGAGCCGGCGCTGGAGATCAACTTGGCACGGCACGTGGGGCAGGCGGCGGTCACCCATCAGGGCTTTCGTGGACCGCAGCCCTGTGGAAATGGGGCAGGAGACCGCGGTCGTGGCTGCTCAGGTGCACGCGAGACGGTCTGAGAACGGCCTCTACGTAGGCAACGGCCGCCGCCGGGTCGGCCGACCCGCACGAGAAGATGTCGACGGACAGGTACTCGAACTCAGGATAGGAGTGGAAGGCGGCGTGGGATTCTCCGAGCAGGAATACCCCCGTCGCTCCCGCGATCTCGCCGGGGAACGAGTGACTTACCTGGCGCAGAATGTGGAAACCCTCCCTCGTGAGGGCTTCCCGGAGGGTGGCCAGGAGCAACCCTCGGTCACGCAAGCTGGTTACAGGGATCCCATGGAGGTCCGCGAGAACGTGCCTACCGATGGCGTCACGAGATTGCACGAAATGAACTCCGATGAATGGTGAAGCTAGTCGGCTGCGAAGAAGGAGGTCAGGATCGCGGCGAAGTCCCCCTCGGTTCTCGGCGGCGGAGGTGGCGGCGTGGCGAGAAAGGACGCAAGCATCTGCGCTGCTTCCGGCACGGAGTCGAACAGGTAGGGGCGCGGAAAGAACTCGGGGTAGCAGCAGCGGTTTGGGAGCAGCGGGATGCACCCACAGCGGATGGCTTTCATCACCGCATACCCGAAACCCTCCTGCACGGCCGTGCTCAGGACCACGCGCGACGAGCTCAGCGTGCGGAGGTGCGCTTCCTCGTCTTCACGCTCCCGGAAGGTGAGGTTCGGGGTCGAGCGCGCCTGCTGGTACAGCCGCCTCAGTTCTGGCGGTGTTTCGTGGGAGACGCCGAAGCCGGTGACCACGAAGCGCACTGACGGCAGCGCCCCCGCGATCTCAACGAACTCCGCCACCCCCTTATCAGCCGACCACCGGTGAGGGAACACGACGTCGTACGCTCTCTCAACGTCCCGCGGCACGTGGGGAAGGTGGACTCCCCAAGGCAGCACGACCACCTTTCCACGATGCGGTGCGGGGATTGTTTGCGCCATCCACTCCGATGAGCAGTATATCTGGTCGAATACCCGCAGCCATCCTTCTTCGAAGGCACCCAGCCACGACCAATGATAAAGATCGCCGGGAACGAAGGAAGCGCCGTGGAAGAGGGCGCCGAGCCGCACGTCCAAGCCTTCGCGCTCGCGCACGTACTGCAGTAGATCCAGTCCCGGGGCGAAGAAGTCGGGGAAAAGCACCCGGTCGCCGCCGCGGATTCGTTCAGCGAGAAAGGCGGTCTGTACGGCCTGCTGCCGCGCGAACTCCCGCGGCTCGTCCAGCCCTGACCACAAGTCCCGAGCCTCGGGCCGAATCGCGGGGACAATTTCGATCGGAACGCGGGCGGACCCCACTGCGTCGACCAGCGCTGCCCAGATGTCTTGGAACGAGGAGCCCGCGTAGAGGAGCGGCTGAACCAGATAGTTCATGGGCGAGCCTTATCGCCGGTAGATCTGGGATGGATCGAACAGCGTCCGGAGCCGGTCAAGATCGGGATCGGGCGCGCTCCAGACGAAGGTGGACGAAGATGAACTGAAAGCCGTCCGCGCGCCGCCCCCGCGGCGATCCAGGAAGGCCCGCATCCGCTGCGCCTCTCCGTAGCCTTCCGGAAAGGGGTAGCGGTTGGCCGCCTGCTTCACGTCCAGGAGGGCGGCGCCGCTCACGGCCAGCGCATGCTGGACGCGGTGGAGGTCGCGTCCGAGCATCATTGTGTTCAAGACGAGATAGAACCGATTGTCATCGGTACGGCGCAGCAGGCGGAGCCCTTGGTATACGAAGGTGAGAACGCCGTCGTAGGAGTACGGGGGGTCGGTGATGAAGCTGTCGACGAGAGGCACCGCTTGGATGTCCGCGTCAAGGTCCCGCACATCCAACGGGTGCGTTTCAATGGCGAGCTCCTGGGATATTGATAGCCGCTGCAGGTGGTGGCGTACCTCGGGATCACCCTCCAGCACCACGGGCTGGAGATGACCCGTCGCGGCAAGCGCGGGCGACAGCAGGTCGTCATCCCCCACGATGCCGATCCGGGCGAAGTTCCCGAAGGGATGATCACGGGCGATCAGCCTCACCCGCGCCTCCCGCGACTCGGGGTCGCAGGGAAACTGGTTCCAGCTCGCGGCAGGGTGTTCGTAGAGGCCTGCCGGCGGTGCCGCGCGAGCGGGCGATGGCGGGAGGTTCCAGCGGAGTGCGCCGTCCGACGAGATCGCAAGCAGCCCGCGGCCGATCAGCACGCAGAGAACTGGGGCGAGGTTGTCGAAGTCCAGGTCACAGCGGGCCGACAGGTCGTCAAGGTGCGCAGCTCCGGCTAGGGCCGCGATCAGCCGTGAGAAACCCCGCTCGGTGAGCTGCTCGGTCCGGCGCCAGCATCGTCCCCGTTCGGCGTCCCCGGGATGCAGTTGTAAGGGAAGCAGTTCCAGATAGTCCGCGTACGCCATTCTGAGCATACACTCCTTCCAGGTAAGGGAACACCGTTTTACGTGCCACGTCCTGGCGGCGCCACCTCGCTCGCTGTACCACGCCATCCGGTCGGATCTGCGCCAAGGAAGTGCTCGCTGTCCCCGCCTCGGTCACTGGGCAGGTCCCGCTACGCCCGCAATACCCGCAAACATCGGCGGTGGACATCCACCGGAGGATGCAGTTCCCGCGGTTTATTCATTCCGCGCCATCGACTCCTCGGACTCCAAGGGCCCGCTGAACGCCGCCGCTCTTCGGGAGAGGAACCTCGCGTAACGCCAGGTTGATTTCCCTTTCCGGCCCCAGTATGATAATGCTAAGTAATCATTTCCGCACCGTGATCTATTCTCTCCCGTTGACTCTATCGCTCCTTCCATGCCGATTCCAGATTCACTCAGAGACTGTGCCAAGAAGGGTCTGCTCGTTCCCTTTGTCGGGGCGGGAGTCTCCATGGCGGTGCGGGATCGGGAAGGCGGAGGATCCTTGTTCCCTGGTTGGAAGGAGCTTCTCTCAGGCGCGGCCGACCGCTTGGCGCGGGAAGAGAAGCATCCCGAATCTGAGTTGGTTCATGCCCATCTGAAGGTAGATCCTCCCCTGCTGTTCGAAGCTGCCCGGCATGCGAAGCGGGCGCTCGGTCCCTCCTGGTTCCACTTCCTGACGGATCGGTTTGATCCGCCTCGAAGCCGGGCGCAACCCGAGAGCCTCACGCTTGCCCGAGCGGTCTGGACGCTGGGCTCTAACCTGATCGTCACCACGAACTACGACCGTGTGCTGCAATGGGCCGCGCCCGAGACGGATGACCTGCGCATCTGGGACATCCAAGCGCCCGCCGCGCAGGTCCGCTTTCTTCGCGAAGGCTCGAAAGTCCCCGTGGTGTGGCACCTCCACGGCCAGGTTGAACGCGTGGAGCGGATGATCCTGAGCCCGGACGGCTACCGGCGTCTGTACGGGGGCAAGGCGGCCAAGCCGCGCCATCAAACCGCCATCGCAACGCTCCATTCGCTCTTGGCGAGCAGGTCGTTCCTGTTCGTGGGCTTCAGCATGGCCGACGAGTTGTTCGGCATGCAACTCCGCCATGTCTCCATGACGTTCAGGACAACCAACGGACCGCACTATGCCCTCATCTGCGCGAGTCAGGTAGACGGGGTGAAGGCGCTGAACTTGCCCATCGAGGTCGTCACGTTCGCCGACTTTGGCCAGCCGCTCCTTGATCTCATTGCCGAGATTGCCGATGCCGCCACATCAGCAGCCGGCTCTCGATTCCCGTTCCCGGCCGGCGCCGTACGGTCTGCCTACACCCCCGGTCCCATCTTTACGGTCCCGTTCAGGTCCAAGGGCGAGCACGTCGTTGATCGTGAGGGCGCGCTCAAGGAACTGCGAAGGCAGCTCGTCTCCGGAAGGACGACGGAATTGGGTCACACGGCCGCCCTGCGCGGGCTAGGAGGGCTGGGGAAGACGCAACTCGCGGTGGAGTACGCGCACCGGTTCCGGGACGCGTATCCCGACGGCGTGTTCTGGATCAACGCTGACCAGGAGTTGGACCCGCAGCTTCTCGCGTTTTCCGACCAGGCGGGGTGGTTTTCGCCCGGTTCGGACGCCAGCTACAAACTCGAGGTGGCGCGGCAGAGGGTGAGTTCGGCGAACCGCGCGCTCTTGGTGCTAGACAACCTGGAAGGGCTGGACTCGGTCGCGCTCCTGCTGGAGTCGCCGCCCCCTGACCGGCACTTGCTGGTTACTACCCAGTATGACTTTCCCGAGTTCTCTCCCGTCGATCTGGATCCGTTGAACAAGCACGCTTCGCTGAAGCTGCTGCTACAGGAAGCAAGCTACAAGCCCAAGAGCAAAAAGGACTGGAAAGCGGCTCGCGAAATTGCCCACGCGATGGCTGGGCTGCCGCTCGCCCTAGAGTTGGCGGGGGCGTACCTCTGCCATCGCCCCATTGGCT
>DATING010001115.1:0-5573 GCA_035474555.1 Longimicrobium sp.
TTCATTCGTCTCGACACCAGGTCTGAAACCTTCGCCTTTAGGCGAATAGCTTTAGCGATCCGTAAAAGCTAGACTCACGAGGAGAATCCGAACCTCGGGAGATCGAATGGCGGAGAATCGGAGAGGATCGCATACGGTCTACAACATCCAGTACCACTTCGTGTGGGTGACAAAGTACCGGCACAAGGTGCTCCGTGGGGAAGTGGCGGAACGAGCTCGGGAGCTGATTCGTCAAAGCTGCATGAGCCGAGACATCAAGATCTTGAAGGGTCATGTGAGCAGGGATCACGTGCATCTGCTGCTGTCGAGTCCACCGTCACTGAGCCCATCGAATATAGCTCAGTACCTGAAAGGTCGATCGTCGCATCTGCTGCAGCAGGAGTTTTCGCATTTGAAGAAGCGGTATTGGGGTCAGCATCTGTGGGCGCGCGGGTACTTCTGCAGCACGTCGGGGGAGCTTACGTCGGCACAGATAGAAGGGTATATCGAGCGGCACCACGAAGAGGACCCGGGAGAGCAGTTCACGATCGAGGCGGAGTAGGGTAGGGAGTTTCAGTCCCAGCTTCAGGGGGCTTTCAGCCCCAGGACTTTCAGCAGGCTTTAGCCTGACCGCCGCTTTCAGCGGCTCCAATAACCCACCGGCTTTAGCCGGTGGTCGTTTAGTCGCTCCCGCCTCGCCTGATCCGCATTCCTTCTTATCCGACGTCTCGACCGTCCCCTCCACTCTTGTAAACATCGGCCGAAAGTCCACAGGAAATCAGGGCCGTTCCGGCAATTGGATTGTACACATCGGTTGCGGAAACGTATTGTATACATTAGAATTGAAGGCTTGTGTTGATCCGCTCGGAACCAGTGTTCGATTGGATCGGCTGACTTCCCGACCAGCACCGACTCTTCAGGAGGCTCCGATCATGGCGCTCACGGCTGAAAACCGCGACGACATCGTCAAGAAGTACCAGATGCACGAGACCGACCGTGGCAGCACCAAGGTCCAGATCGCGCTGCTCACGGCGCGCATCAACGACCTGACCGGTCACTTTCGCGCGCACAAGAAGGATCACCACTCGCGTCGCGGCCTGCTGAAGATGGTCGGTCAGCGCCGCAGCCTTCTGGACTACCTGCGCCGCAACGACCTGGAGGGCTACCGTGCCCTCATCGCCGACCTGGGGCTGCGCCACTGAGCACGGCACGGGCGGCGGGCGCGGAACGCGAGGGCGTGCGGATGGCGATCAGCCGGTCCGCGGCCCTCACGTCCCCGCGACAGTCGCGGAGCAGGACGAGGTAGATGGATCGCGCCGGCCGCACGGGCATGGACCCGTGCGGCCGGCGCGCGTTTTTGCACAGCGGCGACGAAGTGAACATCAAAGCGACCGGACGATGCCCGCGGGGGAGCGGCGTCCGGAGTGCGGCTTCCCCCGAGCAACGCTAAAGGAAAAGCAACATGGCAAAGCTGGAGAGACAGTTCGCGGGCCGTCCGCTCATCATCGAGACGGGCAAGATGGCCAGGCAGGCGGACGGATCGTGCACCGTGCAGTTCGGCGAGACGATGGTGCTGTGCACCGCGACCGCCCAGGACCACCCGACCCACCTTCCGTTCTTCCCGCTCACCGTCGAGTACCGCGAGCGCACCTACGCGGCCGGCAAGATCCCGGGCGGCTTCATCAAGCGCGAGGGGCGTCCCTCGGACAAGGAGATCCTGTCCGCGCGCCTGATCGACCGCCCCCTGCGCCCGCTGTTCCCCGACGGGTTCGCCAACGAGACGCAGATCTTCGTCTACGTGATCTCGGCGGACCAGGAGAACGACGCGGACGTGATCGCGCTCACGGGCGCCTCGCTGGCGCTCAACATGAGCCGCATCCCCTTCGCCGAGCCGGTGGCGGCCGTGCGCGTGGGACGCATCCAGGGGCAGTGGGTGCTGAACCCCACCTTCCAGCAGCTGGAGTACTCCGACATCGACGTGATCGTCGCGGGCTCCGCGGACGCCATCATGATGGTGGAGGGCGGCGCGCTGGAGGTGCCGGAGGAAGAGATCGCCGAGGGGCTCACGGTGGCGCACATGGGCATCAAGGAGCTCATCGCCATCCAGAACGAGGTCCTGGGCCAGGGTGACCTGCCCGAGACCATGGCCTGGACGCCCAAGGAAGTGAACCCGGCCATCCGCGCCCGCGTGGAGGAGCTGGTCGGCGCCCGCGTGCGTGAGGCGCTGACGGTGCCCGGCAAGCACGAGCGCGCCGCCGCCCTGGACGCCGTGAAGACGGAGACGGTCGAGGCGCTGGCCGAGGAGTTCCCGGAGAGCGGCAAGGACGTGGGCAACGTGATCAAGGATCTCGAAAAGCGCGAGATGCGCGAGATGATCCTGAGCACGGGCAAGCGCTCCGACGGGCGCGGCACGGACGACGTCCGCCCCATCAGCATCGACGTGGGCGTGCTGCCGCGCGCGCACGGCTCGGCGCTGTTCACCCGCGGGCAGACGCAGGCGCTGGGCGTGACCACGCTGGGCACGCAGGGCGACGAGCAGGCGTTCGACACGGTGGACTTTGCCACGCAGCAGAAGAAGTCGTTCATGCTGCACTACAACTTCCCGCCGTTCAGCACGGGCGAAGTGAAGCCCATGCGCGGCACCAGCCGCCGCGAGATCGGGCACGGCGCGCTGGCGGAGCGGGCGCTGGAGGCCATGCTGCCGCCGTTCGACGAGTTCCCCTACACGGTCCGCATCGTCAGCGACGTGCTCGAGTCGAACGGCTCGTCCTCGATGGCGACGGTGTGCGCGGGCTCGCTGTCGCTGATGGACGCGGGCGTGCCCATGCGCGCGGCCGTGGCCGGCGTGGCCATGGGGCTCATCAAGGAAGGTGACCGGGTGGCGGTGCTCACCGACATCCTGGGCTCCGAGGACGCCCTGGGCGACATGGACTTCAAGGTGGCGGGCACCCGCGAGGGCGTGACCTCCATCCAGATGGACATCAAGATCGAGGGGCTCAGCCTGGAGCTCATGCGCGACGCGCTGCAGCGGGCCAACCGCGCGCGGATGCACATCCTGGACGAGATGGACAAGGTGCTGCCGTCGGCCCGCGAGGAGCTGTCGGTGTACGCGCCGCGCATCATCACCATCAAGGTGGACCCGGCCAAGATCGGCGAGATCATCGGGCCCAAGGGCAAGACGATCCGCGGCATCCAGGAGGCCACGGGCGCCACGATCAACATCGACGACGACGGCACGATCACCATCGCGTCGGTGAGCGGCGAGGGCGGCGAGCGTGCGCGCCGCATCATCGCGGGGATGACGGAAGAGGCCGAGGTGGGCCGCATCTACGAGGGCCAGGTCAAGAGCACCACGACGTTCGGCGCGTTCGTGGAGATCATGCCAGGCACCGAGGGGCTGCTGCACATCAGCGAGCTGCAGGCCGGCCGCGTGGACAAGACCGAGGACGTGGTCAAGAAGGGCGACATCGTCCAGGTGAAGCTGCTGTCCATCGACGAGAAGGGCCGCCTGCGCCTGTCGCGCAAGGCCGCCATCGCGGAGCTGGAAGGCAACGCGGCGGGCGGTGCCCCGGCGGCTGGCGGTGACGCCTCCGCGCAGGGCGGCGGCGCCGGCGGCCACACCGGCGGCTGATCGCACGGCGGATTCCCCGGAATCGCAACGAAGCCCCCGTCCGAGCCATCGGGCGGGGGCTTCGTGCGTGCCGGACGGGCGGAGGCCGCGGCATCGGCGGGTTTGGCCGTCCGTTGGACGGGAGCCCTCTCCCCCGCCGGCCTTTTCGCTCGTTCCTCGCGACGGCCGGCGACCCCTCCCCCAACTTCGGGGGAGGGGTTGTCTGGAGGCCTGCTTCCGTGCGTGGAGGCGTAGTTCTCCGTCTCCCGTCCCTCTCCCGCGCAGTTTACGGGATGAGTTCGCGGCTACGACATCACACGGTCCGCCTCCGCGGACACCGCGTACGCGCAGCCGCGAAACTGCCCCGCCGTCTCCGCCGTACGGCCCGCCATGACGATGCCGACTTCCCTCCGAACTGCCACGCTCGTGATCGCCGCTGCCGCGGCGGGCGTAGGCGCACCCCTGGCCGCGCAGGGCGACGTGGACGCGCAGCTGCGGGCCTTCGCGGCCGAGGTGGATTCCATCCGGGTGGCGCGCGGCATCCCGGGGCTGTCGATGGCCGTCGTCCGCGACGGGCGGGTGGTGCTGGCGCGCGGCTACGGCTTCGCGGATCTGGAGGCGCGCATCGCGGCGACGGAGCACACGCCGTATCCCATCGCCTCCGTCACCAAGCCCATCGCCGGGGTCACGGCCCTGCGGCTGGTGGAGCGCGGCATCCTGGACCTCGACCGGCCCATGGCCAGCTACGAGAACTGGGCGGAGTTCTGCACGGAGGCGCGCGCGGAGGGGCCGCGCATCTTCTTCGCGGACTACGACTGCTCGCCGGGGGTGACGCTGCGGCACGTGCTTTCCATGCAGATGAACGGCACGGCGGGCGAGCGCTTCCGCTACAATCCCATTTCGTTCTCCTGGGCGTCGCGGCCCATCATGCAGGTCACGGGACGCGCGTTCAGCGACCTGGTGGCGGAGGAGGTGTTCGGCCCCGCGGGGATGACGGAGTCGGCGCGCCAGCACCGCAACCTGCCGCTGCGGGCGGACCTCGCGGCACGCATGGCGCCGCCGTACCACGTGGATTCCGCCGGCGCCTTCGTCCGCTCGGAGGGGCCGGGCCCGCAGGGGGACGGCGCGGCGGGCGGCGTCATCTCCACCGTGACGGACATGGCGCGCTTCGATTTGGCGCTGGACGAGGGACGGCTGCTCTCGGACGCGTCCAAGGCGGAGATGTGGCGGCCGGGGCGCTCGCCTTCGGGCGCGGTGCTGCCGTACGGGATCGGCTGGTACGTGCAGGAGGTGGATGGACGGCGGCTCGTGTGGCACGGCGGATGGTGGGAGCAGGCGTACTCCGCGCTCTACCTCAAGCTCCCGGACGAGCGGCTGACGCTGATCCTGCTGGCCAACAGCGAGGGCGTGTACTGGGGGAACCCGCTGGATGCCGCCGCCGTGGAGCGCTCGCCCTTCGCGGCCGCGTTCCTGCGCCACTTTCCGCGCCGATAGCGTCCGGAGCAGAATCTTTGCAGCAGCAAGTGAGCATCGTTCTCGCTGCTGCTGTGCATGAACCCCGCTGATGAGGCAGTGCACCGGTAAGATCCAGGAATGGATCTGGCCACCTGCCCCGGCTGGGTGGATTCCTCGCTCGTTCCTCGTTCGGAACGACAGCCTGGGCTCCCGCCGGCAACCGGCCTGATGATGGCCCTTTCCAACCCCGGAAGCGAACGGATGACGGAGAAGGAGAAGATGCTCGCGGGCGAGCTGTACGACGCCACGGACCCGCAGCTGGTGGCGGAGCGCCGGCGCGCGCGCGACCTGCTGCACGCGCTGAACGGGTCGCGGGACGGACAGCGGGAATTGCGGATGGACCTGCTGCGCCGGCTGCTGGGCACGGCGGGCGCGGGCGTGTGGATCGAGCCGCCGTTCTTCTGCGACTACGGGAGCAACATCACGCTGGGCGACCGCGTGTACTTCAACTTCAACTGCGTGGTGCTGG
>DATING010001116.1:0-2073 GCA_035474555.1 Longimicrobium sp.
ACCTCCACGCGCAGCGCCACCAGGTCGGGGCTGGTGCGCGGGTCCTTGCGCAGCCGCGGCCCGGCCGTGGCGATGAACACGTCGCGCGGCGCCACCTTCACCCCCTTCACCTCCACCGGCTCCAGGTCCAGCATCCCCAGCTCGCGGATCGCCTCCATGTGGCGGGCGTGGCCGGGGTAGCGCAGCGTCTTGTACTCCATGGTGGGGATCTGCCCCTCGTACCGCTGCGCCATGGTGCTCAGCCCGCCGGCGGTGTGGAACGCCTCCAGCGTGCCCACGTCGGGGAAATCGAGCTCCTCGATCTCCGAGAGCGCCTTCACCTGGGTGGGCTTGCCGTCGCGCAGCACCCAGCTGAGGGTGGTGTAGTAGTCCAGCACGCCCTCGATCGAATACACGATCTGGTAGTTCAGCGGCGGCTCGGGGTGCTGCGGCAGCCCGCCCACCTTGATGCGCACGGCGCGCACGGTGTCCATCTGCCGGATCCCGTGCTGGGCCAGGATGTTCACCATCCCGGGGGCCAGGCCGGTGTCGGGCACCGCGCTCACGCCCTTCTCGCGCGCCCGGTCGTGCAGCCCCTTCTGCTGCAGCACGATGTCGGTGTTGCCCCCCAGGTCGCAGTAGTGCGCGCCGCTGTCGATCGCCGCGACGGTCATCCCCAGGTTGAAGTAGTAGGGGAAGGCGTTCATCACCGCGTCCACCCCCTCCATCACGTCGCGCACGGCGCTGCGGTCGTTCGCGTCCACCTTCACCGCCCGCAGCCGCCCGCCCAGGTACGGCTGAAGGAAATCGGGAAGGTGATCGACGCTCACGTCGGCGATCACCACGTCATGGCCGGTATGTTTGAGCAGGTCGTAGGCACATGCGCTTCCCTGCTGCCCCGCGCCGAGCACCAGCATCCGCATAACGCAGCTCCCTGGGTTCTGCAAAAAGATTGAAGGTCCCGGACGCGGGTGCGCCGGGACTCGGTGCGCGCAGCGCGGCCCTCAGGCCGCGCGCGAGAGGGCGGAAGATAGCGGGCGAGGGCGGCGGGCGCAAAACATTGTTCAGAGCAGGAACATCCGCGCCGCCCCGCGCCGGACGCGCGAGGGGGCGCGCTCCCCGCGGAGCGCGCCCCCGGACGGCCTCGGTCCTTCCCCGGCGGTCACTGCGCCCAGACCAGCTTCAGGTCGCCGCCGTTCGGCGAATACGCCACGTTCACCGAGCTGGCGCCGTTGATGGGCGTCCAGACGTACGGCTGCAGCGGGGTGGACGGATACCCGCCGTTCACGCCGTAGCTCACGCTCGAGTTCCCCGCCTGCGCGAAGTACAGGTAGAAGGTGGGCGCGCCCACGTTGAACTGCGCGGTGCCGCTCCCCTGGATGTTGGGGCCGATCTGCCCCTGGACCGCCACGTTCGCGATCGGTGCCACGGATGCGTTGAACTGCTCGGTCGCCTGGGTCATGAAAGCCTCCTGCGGTGAGTGGGGAAGATGAATGGGTCTTGCATCTGCTACGTTAAATCGTATCAGACGGGCCGTCAATCCAAACCTTTGTTTCACCTCCCCACTCACGCCGGAAAACGCCGCCGCGTCCCGCCGCTCCGAACGTCAGCGGCCGACCAGGTCGAGGACGTCTTCCTGGCGATGCAGCAGCACGTCCGGCCGCTCGGCCAGCAGCGTCTCGCGCGGGAACGGGCCCCACAACGCGGCCGCGGTGCGCGTCCCGGCCGCGCGCCCCGACGCCATGTCGTGCGGCGAGTCACCGACGAAGACCGCCTCCGACGCGTCCACGCCCAGCCGCTGCAGCGCGACCCGCACCGGCTCGGGGTGCGGCTTGGGATTGCGCACGTCCTCGGGCGTGACGATCACCTCGAAGTGCTCGGTGATCCCGCAGCGGTCCATGCCACGCAGCGTGCTGCGCCGCAGCTTGCTGGTGACCAGCGCCAGGCGGATGCCGCGCCGCGCCAGCTCCGCCACGGTCTCGGCCGCGCCGGGAAAGGGCTGCAGCAGCGTGTCGTGCAGCTCGTCCTGGCGCGCCCGGTAGGTGTCGAGCATGGCCCGGTACTCGTCCGCGCCGCGGGCGAAGCGGGCGATCT
>DATING010001117.1:0-2337 GCA_035474555.1 Longimicrobium sp.
TTCCCCTCCTACTTCACCGGCTGCGCCTGGAACCCCTTCCGCTCCATGCTCCCCCACGCCTTGCTGCCGCGCAGGAAGTTCCAGATCCCCTTCAACCGCCAGATCACCGTCAGCTGGCGAAAGCCCAGGTTCTCCACGAACGCCCACGCCACCAGCAGCACGCGGTCCTTGAAGCTGTCGTAGCGGTGGAACGACGCCTCTTCCATCACCAGCGTCATCACCGTGAGCACGGAGCCCAGGCCGTACGCCATCAGGAAGAAGAGGATGGCGAAGGGCACGTCGATGGCGCCCAGCATCAGCCCCAGCAGCAGTCCCAGCAGCCCGATCATCTCGATCACGGGCGCCAGCAGCTCCACGATCACGAAGTAGGGGAAGACGACCATCCCCATGGCCCCGTACTTGGGGTTGAACATCACGCCGCGGTGGCGCCACAGGACGTCGGCCAGGCCGCGGTGCCAGCGGTCGCGCTGCCGGCCCAGCACGCGCGCGGTCTCCGGCGCCTCCGTCCACGCCACCGGATCGGGAACGAAGGCGATGACGTGCGGCCCCTTCTGCTCGTAGCCAATGCGCCGCAGCCGCAGCGCCAGCTCCATGTCCTCGCCCACCGTGGAGTGCTCGTACCCGCCCGCCGCCAGCATGGACGCGCGGCGAAACAGGCCGAACGCGCCGGAGATGATCAGGTTGCCCCCCAGCCGGTTCCATCCCAGCCGCCCGAAGAGGAACGCGCGCAGGTACTCCACGACCTGGCAGCCGGGGATGAGCTGGCGCGGCGCCCGGGCCCGCGTCACCCGGCCGCTCTCCACGATGGAGCCGTTGGCGATGCGGATGGTCCCGCCGGCCGCTACAACGTCCTCGCGCTCCAGGAACGGGCGCACCATCCGCTGCAGCGAATCCGGCTCGATGAGCGTATCCGCATCGATGGCGCACACCAGCTCGCTCGTGGCGAAGTTCAGCCCCGCGTTCAGCGCATCCGCCTTGCCGCCGTTGGTCTTGTCAATGACCACGAGGTTGGGGTACAGCCGCGACCGGTACAGCCCCACCACGTCCTTGGAGGGGATGCGCTTCTGGTAGATGGGATGGATGGGCGACAGGTCGAAGGTCTCCACCATCACCGTCATGGTGGCGTCCTTGGACCCGTCGTTGACGACGACGACTTCCAGGTTGGGATAGTAGAGCGCAAGCAACGCCCGCACGCTCTCGGAGATGGTGGCGGCCTCGTTGTACGCGGGCGCCAGCATGGTGATGCTGGGCACCACGCGCGAGCCCATGAGCCGCCAGCGGGCCCGGCCGCGCGAAAGCATGACGTACTCGCGCATCTCGATGCCGGCGCTGAACAGCAGCAGCATGTACCAGCCGTTCACGAGGAGGAAGTAGACGAGGATCGCCCACTCCAGCCGCACCAGGACGAGCGACGCGATCTGACCGGCCGTCATGTCCACCGCTCCCGCAGGGCGGACGAGTCCGGCAGGTCCAGCACCTGGCGGGCGATGTCCGCCGCGAACGGGTCCTCGTCTCCCAGCGCCTTGCGCAGGTACAGCAGCCCCGGGCTTCCCAGGCTGCGGAGCGCGAGCGCGCTCTGGCTGCGGACGATCCACGCGCGGTCGCGCAGCAGGGGCGCGATGATGGACGCGGAAGGCCAGTGCCCCAGCCGGCCCAGGGCGGCGGCCGCGGCGGCGCGCACCTCGGCGTTCTCGTCGTGCACCAGCGTCTGAAGGCGGCCCACGGATTCTTCGCTCCCCACCGCGCCGGCCAGGGCGGCGGCGCGGGCGCGGACGTGTGGCAGCGGGTCCTGGCACAGGCGCATGGCCGGAACCGCGAAGCGCACGTCGGGCAGGCCGGCGGCCACGTCCAGCGCGGGCTCGGCGAAGCGCCCGTTGTGCTTTTCCAGGTAGCGCGCCAGGGGGGTCACGGCGCCCTCGCCCACGCGCAGCAGCGAGTCGCGCACCACGAAGCTGCCGTAGCGGTCCGTGCGCGGCAGCAGGTTCACCAGCCGGTCGATCAGCTGGGGCGTGGGATGGGTGCCCGCCCACTCCACGGCCTCGGCGCGGACGGCCATGTGGGGATCGTCCAGCAGCGGCGGCACCACCGCGTCGCCTCCGCCCACGGCGGAGAGCAGGCGCACGCCGTGCAGCCGGTCGCGCCAGTCGCGCCCGGTGGCCATCCCCTCCGCGATGGGGATGAGCCCGATGTCCTGCGCCAGCCGGGCCAGGTGGTCGCGGCTCTGCCCGGTGATGCTGGGGACGAGCTCGGTAAAGAGGCGGATCTGCTGGCGGACGGGAAGGCCGCGGAGGGTGGCCTCGTCCGGCCTGGTCAGCCGGCCGGTGCGCACCACCTCCA
>DATING010001118.1:0-2497 GCA_035474555.1 Longimicrobium sp.
TCCTCCACGCCCGCGTACCGGCCCAGGAGCACGGAGAACGCGCCGAGCAGCACCATGTACAGCGTGGTTCCTTCCCCGCGGCCGAGCGCCTGCAGACGGTCCAGCAGCGCCGCCGGGAACTCCACCGTCTCCCGCGCGCCGTGGTACGTCTGCACGGCGGGACGCGGATGGTCCTTGGGCAATTCCAGCAGCCCGGGCGCGCCGTCCAGGCGGCCGCGCCAGTACGCCATCTGCCGCTCCAGCGCGGCGCCGGCCAGCTGCTCGCGCTGCCAGGCGGCGAAGTCGGCGTACTGCAGCGCCAGCGGGGGCAGCGGCGATTCCGCGCCGTCCTGATACGCCCCGTACAGCGCCGCCAGCTCGCCGAAGAACAGGCCCAGGCTCCACCCGTCGGCGACGATGTGGTGCACGCACACCATCAGCACGTGCTCCTCCGCGTCCAGCCGCAGCAGCGCGGCCCGGAACAGCGGCCCCGCGGCCAGGTCGAACGGGCGCTGCGCATCGTCCGTCACGCGGCGCAGGACCTCCGCGTCGCGCTCCGCATCCCCCCGCGCGGACAGGTCGTCCACGGGCAGATCGTAGCCGGCGAAGGGGTGGATGACCTGCACCCCGCCGCCGTCCGCCGCCTCGGCGAACGTGGTGCGCAGGGCATCGTGGCGGCGGAGGATCTCGCCGAGCGCGCGCTCCAGCGCCGGCACGTCCAGCGCGCCCGCGAAGCGGAAGGCCAGGGGCAGGTTGTAGACGGCCGAGCCGGGATCCAGCCGGTCCAGCACCCACATCCGCTCCTGCGCGAACGACAGCGGCGGCGCGCTGGACCCGCCGCGCGCCACGAGCGGCGCCACGGCGGGGATGGCCGGCGCTGCGGGAGCGGCAGGCACGGCGGGGGCGGCGGCAGGCGCGGGGGCGCTGCGGACCGCCTCCACGCGATACGCGCTGCGGTCCACGGCACCCAGCCGCCGGGGGGGCGCCGGCGCGGGGCGGGATGCGGCCTCCTGGCGGGCCGCATCCACGCGCTCCGCCAGGCGGGCCAGCACCGGCGCCTCGAACACGGCCCGCAGGGGCAGCTCCACCTGCAGGTCGCGGCGAATGCGCCCGATCATCACCGTCGCCAGCAGCGAGTGGCCGCCCACGTCGAAGAAGTTGTCCGCCGCACCCACCCGCTCCAGCCCCAGCACCCCGCGCCAGATCTCGGCGAGCGCGTGCTCCGTCGCCGTGCCCGGCTCCACGTACGCGTCCGCGGCGCCGCTGAAGTCCGGTGCGGGGAGCGTCTTGCGGTCCAGCTTGCCGTTGGGCGTGAGGGGAAGCGCGTCCATCGTGACGAACGCCGCCGGCACCATGTAGTCCGGCAGGCTCGCGCCCACGTGCGCCCGCAGTGCGTCCGCGTCCGCCGTGCCCACCACGTACGCGACCAGGCGCGTGTCGCCGGGCTCGGAGGCGCGGGCGACGACGGCGCACTCCGCCACGGCCGGGTGACGGCGCAGCACGGACTCGATCTCGCCCGGCTCGATGCGGAAGCCGCGGATCTTCACCTGCTGGTCGATGCGGCCCAGGTACGCCAGCGTGCCGTCCGGCTGCCAGCGCGCGCGGTCGCCCGTGCGGTACAGCCGCGCGCCCGGCGTGGGCGAGAACGCGTCCGGGACGAAGCGGTCGGCCGTGAGCCCCGGCCGGTCCAGGTAGCCGCGCGTGACGCCCGCCCCGCCGATCAGCAGCTCGCCGGGCACGCCGGCCGGCTGAAGGCGCAGCCCCGCATCCACCACGTACACGCGCGTGTTGGCGACCGGCCGGCCGATGGGCACGGCGCCGTCCCTGTCCACCGCGTGCGTGGTGGACCAGACCGTCGTCTCCGTCGGCCCGTACATGTTCACCACACCGTCCGGCAGCACGGTGCGGATCTGCGCCGCGAGGTCCGCCGGCAGGGCTTCGCCGCCCAGAAGGATGCGATCGAGCCCGGCCAGCGCATCGATTCCGCTCTCCGCGATCAGCATCGCCGCCAGCGACGGCGTGCACTGCAGGTGCGTGACGGCGTGGCGGCGGATCTGCTCCGCGAGCGACTCGCCCGGCGCCGCCTTGTCCGGCTCCGGCTGCACGACCACGCGGAAGCCGCGGGCCAGCGTCCAGAGCAGCTCCAGCACGTGGATGTCGAAGCTGATGCGCGTCACGGCCAGCCAGGTGCCCGGCACCGTGCCGCCCACGCGCTCGTCCATCGCCGCGAAGAAGCTCGTGGCGTTGGCGTGCGTCACCTGCACGCCCTTCGGCCGGCCCGTCGATCCGGAGGTGTAGATGACGTACGCCGCGTTCTCCGCGTCCGCCCCGTCCTCCAGCGCGTCCGCGGATTCGGCTTGGATCGCCGTCCTGTCCGCATCCACCGCGCTCCGCGGGGACTCGGACGGGCGCACGGCGATCGCGGGCGCGTCCTCATCCACCGGGACCACCCGCACGCCCTCTGCCGGGACCAGCCCCCGCAGCGACTGCTGGGTGACGAGCAGCGGCGCGCCGGAAT